>CAYNRJ010000002.1:0-263858 GCA_964399865.1 uncultured Candidatus Saccharibacteria bacterium
CACGAAAGCGTGGGTAGCGAACGGGATTAGATACCCCGGTAGTCCACGCCCTAAACTATGTCAACTGGCTTTCCGGAGTATCGACCCTCTGGGAGGCGAAGCTAACGCGTTAAGTTGACCGCCTGGGTAGTACGGCCGCAAGGCTAAAACTCAAAGGAATAGACGGGAGCTTGCACAAGCGGTGGAGCGTGTGGCTTAATTCGTCGCTAAGCGAAGAACCTTACCAGGACTAGATATTCTACTGCACGCCTAAGGAAACTTAGGAAGCCTTCGAGGGTGTAGAACAGGTGATGCATGGCTGTCGTCAGTTCGTGATTTGAATCGTTCCCTTCAGTGGGGTAACGAACGCAACCTTCGTTGCCTGTTACAAGTGTCAGGCGAGACTGCCCCCTCACGGGGGAGGAAGGTGGAGATGACGCCAAGTCAGCATGTCCCTCTGATGTCCTGGGCTGCACACGCGCTACAATCGCCGTTACAAAGGGGCGCAATGGGGTAACCCGGAGCAAATCCCTAAAAGCGGCGCCAGTTCGGATTGAGGTCTGCAACCCGACCTCATGAAGCCGGAATCGCTAGTAATCGTGGGTCAGCCATACCACGGTGAATACGTTCTCAAGCTTTGTACTCACCGCCCGTCAAGTCAGGGAAGTTGGGAGTGCCCGAAGCACATCCTCGTGATGTAACAAGGCAAACTCAATGACAAAGACTAAGTCGTAACAAGGCACGGGTAGCGGAAGCTGCTCGTGGATTCATTCAACATTGAAAGGTCTAAGCACTGATTCGTCTGTGATCTTAGATTGATAGTCGATTTCTGTCTCTCGATCGAGGACGGAAGGGAAATGGCATTCATCCATAAATGATGCCTGACGCTTGGCAAAGACCAAGGTAATGGACGGAACAAAAGAGTGTTCAAAAAACTGTTTCTACTTGTGTAAATGTGTGACGAAAAAATACAAAAACGCCCTCATGGGCGGTTTTTGCGTTGAACTCCGGCAAGTTTCTGCTACGATGGTCGAGCCATTATGAAAACAGTTAATGGGGTCTATTTAGTGGTTGGAATTGTCAGCGGAATCATTATAGCCGTCGCCGCAGTATTAGCCCTTTATGACGAAAAACCACGGATAAAGGCAACAGGAGATTATTCATCTTGGAGCAGTCCGAGTAATGTCTCATTCGGTGGTTACGAATCATACGTCAAGCTCGATATACGCAATTCCGGCGATGCCGAAGCCAAGGATATAAAACTTTCCACACCATTTCGCGGAATATACCGTCTTGAAAATAAGGGTGATACGAAGGAGTTTGACAATGATATCTCGCTGAACGATTTGAATCCGGGTGAGGGATATATTGTTGAGATCTGGTCCGTTGCCTCTCTATGGGTTGGTCCGGGGGATGTCCATATAACGCATACTCGAGGAATTTCCAATGTTGATTTCGGTTACAGAGTGATCGGTATCGAAGGGAAGATCTTTTGGCATTTGCGGTTGTTCTGGCTAATCTATGCGTTAATTGCCCTCCTGCTCATCTCATTTGCGTGCGCCTATTCTTTCGAACAGGGAAAAAAATCTGCACCAAAAGAGGGTAGAGAGGGAAAAAACTAAATACCGCAGGATATGCTAGATGCTGCGAATTTGGAATCGACCAACTTGCTATACTGGCACATATGAACACACCCAAAAATACGATTTGTTTGTGGTACGAGAAGGATGCGGAGAAGGCGGCGGAGTTTTATGCCGCTACATTCCCGGACAGCAAAGTTGGTGCTGTTATTAAGGCACCGACTGATAATCCGAGCGTGAAGGCGGGAGAGGTGCTTACTATCGACTTCACCGTATGGGGCATCCCGTGCGTGGGACTGAATGGCGGCTCCTACTTCAAGCAGAGTGAGGCATTCTCTTTCCAAATAGTGACTGAAGATCAGGCAGAGACCGACAAGTATTGGAACGCAATCGTGGGGAATGGCGGACAGGAAAGCCAGTGCGGATGGTGCAAAGACAAGTGGGGAGTGTCGTGGCAAATCGTGCCGCGCACCCTCATGGAAGCGTTCGCCGCAGGAGGTGAGGAGGCAAAACGAGTTTCTGATGTGATGATGACCATGCAAAAGCTCGACGTCGCCGCTCTCGACGCCGCCCGTCGCGGTTAAAGAACATGAAAACAATCTCCGGCGGTACCGCACATCAACTCCCCGCGGACTTCAAGAAAGCTCTCATTTCTAGGGTAAAGGTGTGCGCGGCATGGGAGAGTTTGACGCCCCTGCAGCGCAATGAATTTATCTGCTGGGTTATTTCAAATAAAAAACAAGAGACACGGGACGATCATATCAAAAGGGCGATTGACGATCTTATAGAAGGGGAACGTCGTCCGTGTTGTTGGTATGGGTGTGTTCACCGCAGGGATAAGGTATTAAGCTCTTCGCAGAAATTCGTACTCAGCAGGCTTTCTAAAAAAAAAGACAGCGAACTGATGCTCAAGACTAAATCACTGGGTCGTCTGTGATGCCGTTTCTCTCTATATAAAAAATCATCGCCGGGCTCGCTGCTGCGCGAGCCCGGCTGCGTTGACCATCCTAGAACCTCCGTCCCCATCTCGAGCGATTGTTGCGCTCGCGTTCTTCGCGCTCGCGTCGGGCGACGTCTGCGAGCTTCGCAGTCTCGTGAATCGCCACGGCACGATCGGCCTTGCTGAACCCGGCATATTTGTTGACGTGGCCGGTGGGCGGCTTGACCTTCTTCTTGCCGCCATTCTTGCCTTGCGGGACGAAATTTCCGTTGGTCCGCTTCTTGTCATTGGATTTTATCTTCGCCATGACCAGCTCCATGGTCTGCGGTTGATCTCGAAGTTGGTCATCCAACTTCGTGCCAAAAAATTACCATATAAAATCCGCTACTCCTATCGCGGTCCGGTTTTCAGGAAGCGTCTGTAGATGGAGCGTCCGCACAGGTCGCTTCAACCGCGGTTACATTCTCTGGGAGTGTGACAGAAGTGAGGATGTCGGCGATTGTTTTCAATACATTCGGATCAGGCTTAAGTTCGTCCGGATAGGTTGAGTAATCAGCTTGTAAATCATACGCTGAAAGGAATCGGAGAGCGTAGCCTTTGTTCGTGAGGAGGTAGTAGTGATAATCCGTAGGAATACCCTCATCGCCAGAAGGAATTACGTAGTATGTATTCTGACCCTGTGTCTGAGCGATCTTACAGCTGCCGTTTTCCATGAGAGATTGCGGGCGGAAGCTTGTGGCGGTCGGAGCATCTGCATCGTAGAAGATTTCTTCACTCTTCCATTCTTTCTTAGCCTCGTCGTAAGAGTAGTTTGCCCCACTGCAGCAGTTGTAATAGTCGAAGATTCCCTTGTCACTCGAAAGTTCAGAATAGGGTATTGGAGAGATGATCAGATATCCAGGAATTTCCACCGAGTCCGCAGGAAGCGGTACGATCATTGCCTCCGGACTACCACCATAGCTGATCGAACGAGTGGTGGCTGCTTGTGCGCTGAGTGACGCTGGATGCTCCAATTGATAGCCGTATTCCGTGTTTTCATACACCCTCATTCCTGACTCTGTTTTTGATCCTCCCGGCGTCGTGTACCAGTACGCCCCACCCGCGACGAGTAAGACTGCGAGTAGAAGAATTACGATCTTTCCCAAACTACTACCGCCATGGGGAGTAACGGGTGCTTGCTGAGGGATTCCAGCCGTAGGCTGAGGAGTATTTTGTGGTGGCATGAAGAAAATATACCATACCTAAAATCGGCACTTAAACCACCCGGCCATTTTTTGTTATACTGCCGATCATGTCAGCACACGGTCATGAATCGGGAGGGCATAAAGAATCAGCAGAACACGGTGGTGGAAAACACGGTGATTGGATGAAGCAGGCAGGCAAGGGGTTGGCTGCACTCGGTGTTACATATGGCGTAATGAAATACGGAACGGGCCTTTTGCAAGCTGCGAGCGTTATTTTTCCTCCCTATTTAGCGCTGATCGGTGCCGGAGCTGCTTTTTGGTATATATTCGGTAAAAAAGGTGGAGGAAAGGAAAAAGCTGCACATGGCCATGCTGGCGGTGGTGGACATCATTGATACGTATGATGAGTGAACAGCAAATCATCGGAGAATTAGAGCGGCTCGGGTATAAGAACGCCGAAATACGCAGCGTCATGAAAGATGTGGGGATGATCATCATGGGTCGTGTACTAGGCACCTATTTGCAAACATTACCCGAAGATGAACGTGCCACACTTACCGCGTTTTCGCCTGAGGAAATGGAAGCCTATCTCGCCAAGCATCCGCATCTCCCTGCGTTCTCGCAAGAAGCATTTGATAAGATCCACGACAATACGTGGCAGGAATACTTTGCCGCAATGGCATAGGCACAGGAACTTCGTTCTCTCCAGTCTTTTTAGATCGCTCTGTCGTCAGTGATGCCGTTCATCTGCTTCCACTGCTCGATCGCCTCAGGGTGTTCGCCGTTTTTGCACGCTACCACCCATGCTTCCGCCTCTACGCTACTAGGGAAGGACATGTATGCGAGGGCGCCTTCACAAACTGCATTGATATCAATCTTTGCTTGGTCGCTTTGACCGGTAGGATTTTCATCCGTTGCCGGGATTGTAGGCTGCATCATAAAGACGAAATACCCAATTGCTGCAATGATAATGACCCCAATAAGGACAAGACTTGTTTTCATATTATTCATGATACCACCTATGACGGGGGAGATTAAAAAGTCTTACACATCCACTTCTCGTCTTGTGCTACCATTTCCGTATGGGATTACTTGGCGGCTTCGATAAGCCAATCTTTGGGAAGAGAAAGCCAGAAGGAGAGGCAGAGAGAATCAAAAGAGAAGGAGACGCGTTTCTGCGCCAAAGTGGGGAAGCATATCTGAGCGACACTGCTTCTCATATGGTGGGGCATGAGGGTGAGCAAACCGAACGTACGCTCGACAGTATTTTTAAAGATCTCGAAAGAGAGATTTTAATAGGGTTCGATGCGGCAGGAAGCACGTCCCTCACGTCAGACCAGGTTCGAGAAAAAGTTGCGGGGTTCCGGAAGAATCCTTCGAAAGAGGGACTAGACGCTCTGGAGGACTGGACTATGTCGATGGTTAAGGACAGCCCAGAGGGAAGTGCAAAAGTGATTGCGGCGATTGATGAGTTCGTCCATGCAATAAAAAGTCTCTGAGAATAACTCTAAGAAACATAAACAAAAACCACCCCATCTCGGGGTGGTTTTTGTTAAAGGGGAGAGAGCTAGATGCAGTACGTTGGTAGTGGAGCGAATCCATTGAATCCAACTGATGAGTAGCTCGCTGTGTATGCACCCGTTGCGTGAATGCGGAGCTTATCGCCAACCTGAAGTGACAGAGGCATCTGGTACTTGAACTTTTCGTACAGGATGTCTGCAGAATCACAGGATGGTCCGGCAAGAATGACAGGAGCTGTTGCACCTTTTCTGCCCATCGCTTCAATTCGGTACTTGATCGATTCATCGAGAGTTTCAGCGAGACCGCCGAACTTACCGATGTCGAGGTATACCCAGCGAACTTCTTCTTTGTAGGATTTCTTCGAGATGAGGACTACCTCAGCGTCGAGGATGCCTGAGTCACCGACGAGCGAGCGACCTGGCTCCGTTACCACGTGAGGCATGTTCTTTCCGAAGTGCTTCTGGAGTGCCTTCATGATCGCTGAAGAGTAGGAAGCGACAGGGGAGACAGAGTCCGTGTAGTGAGCAGGAAGACCTCCACCGATGTTGACCATCTTGAGTTCGACACCTGATCCCTCGAGTGCCTTGAAGAGCTCTGCAGTCTGACCAAGCGCGTTGTCCCACTGGTCGATTCGAGTCTGCTGAGAACCAACGTGGAATGATACGCCGTGCGGCTCGAGGCCGAGTTCCTTCGCCTTAATGAGAAGGTCGCGTGCCATTTCGACTTCGCAGCCGAACTTTCTGGAGAGTGGCCAATCTGCGCCCTCGCAACTTACGAGGAGGCGGCAGAAGACTTTTGATCCTGGAGCTGAACGAGCAAGCTTTTGGAGCTCTGCCTCGGAATCGAAGGCATACATACGAACGCCGTATGCGTATGCCCACGCGATATCCTCCTCTTTCTTGATGGTGTTACCGAAGGATACGTTCTCTGCCTTTGCGCCTGCGTTCAAGACGAGCTCTACTTCTGCAGGGCTTGCGACGTCGAATGAGGAACCAAGCCCCACGAGACGTTTAATGACTTCCGGTGCTGGGTTTGCTTTTACAGCGTAAAAGACCTCAGCAATAGGAAGTGTGCGACGAAGCGCGCGATAATTATTCTCAACGACATCCAGATCTACGATGAGATATGGGGTCTTAAGATTATTTTCTGCTATGAATTTTTCTATCTTCTCTCGTGACGGGAACTGGGGTAGTTGCTTCGAGCGAGAAGTCTTTACTCGAGCTTTTTCGGTGACACGCGTCGGTTTAATAAGTGTCGACGGTGCCGCTGAATGAATGTCATCCATCTCTGATGTGACAAAAGTTAGTTTTCTGGCAATAGGGGCTCGGCCTTACGGCGTTGCCCTTATGTGTCTCGCGAGCGGAAATGAATTACCTTTTCACCTCATGCAGCGAAACACTAAGCTCAAAGATCAACAACTCGGATATCATACACATTCTTTCGAAAATGTACATACTTCAGACGAGATTGTGTATAACTTCTTTCAAATTTTTTAAGATATAAAAATGACTTGCCGGGCCCGCGACGACGCGCGGGCCCGGCCTCTCGGTTCAGGACGAGATGTAGACGCCCATGGGACGAGCGGCGCGCATAGGCACCGAGTGGGATTTCTGCGCAGCTGCGGAAGAGTGCCGGTTGCGCCGCCTTCTCTTCACCTTCCCGCGCTGGAAATTGTTTTCCGACCCCCGTGCCTCGTGGCCACCCTTGCGTCCATCCTTCTTAGCGCCCATGATCCTCTCCTCTTGGGCTTTCCGGTCTATCGCGCCGGCGTGCGCATTCCACCAAAAAAGTAGCATGCAGGCGCTATTTTTGCTACCATCGCTCCTGATGCGCGCGTAGCTCAGTGGTAGAGCATCCCTCTGATAAGGGGAAGGCCGAAGGTTCGATCCCTTCCGCGCGCACATGGGATTAGATAAGGGTCCTCGTTTAGAAAGAAAATCTTCTTCTTTACTGAGCGAGGTTGAGCCTATTGAACAGAGTGGTGTCCGGGTAACGACTCGCGAAGCCCTAAAAGAAGTTGTCGAAGCTCCTCTTTTATCGGCATGTGAGATGCTCTACGACAAGAATATTCAAACGGTGATGAGTTCTGCGAACAAAAAAGATGTCGAGATTGGCTCGGCATACATCGACATCGCGTTTGATACTCTTTCAGATGAAAATAAAAGAGTGGCCGAAAGTCTGGCGCAGCCGCGTGAGGAAGAGGGCGTAAGATACGTACATATATCTATCCCTGTATCTTCAACCACAACGACACAGGAGGTAAAAGATAAAGCTGAGGAGATTGCAAATCTGTTTAAAAAACAACCAATGTTGTGGGGAGGGTCCACGCTCGAAGAGGTGAAGCAGATTTTCTGGGGAAGAACGGATGTAGATGTGGGACCTGAGGCATTCCCTGATCTGTTTTATGACGAAAAAACAAAGCTGTTTTATTGGAGTGAAGAACAGTTGAAAAAAGCGAAGGAGCAGTAGTTCATTTAGGAATATCACTAGAACGTCCCGTATTCGTCTTATTAGCTGAAAAAACGTATACTTACGCGACATGAACTACAAGGTTATCGGCGGTAAGAAGCTCTCAGGCTCAGTTGAGACCAACACTTCGAAAAATGCCGCAGTAGTGCTACTTGCGGCGGCTCTTCTTAATCGCGGCACGACGACTCTGCGACGCATGCCAAAGATAGAAGAGGTGGAGCGGCTCGTTGAATTCATGCAATCAATTGGCGTATCTATCGTCCGAGAGAATGGAGAGATGCGCATCACACCGCCCGAGACGTTTGATTTTTCAAATGCGAATGTGCAATCGGCAGAGAGGACTCGCTCCATTGCGATGTTTATCGCCCCTCTCGCGCACCGTCTCAATTCTTTTGATCTGCCAGCTCCAAGCGGTTGTGATCTCGGTAAACGAAGTCTCGGTGCACATATCGATGCGTTAGCAAAACTCGGCATTCAAATCGTCGGCAACGAAAAAGCACACACGTATCATGTTGAAAGAAAAGAATTGCGACCAACGGAAATCATCATGTATGAGGCGAGTGACACTGGGACAGAAAATGTTCTTATGGCCGCAGCAAAGGTGCCTGGCATCACCACAATTAAATTCGCGAGCGCAAACTATATGGTGCAGGATCTCTGCTTCTTCTTAGAACGTGCGGGGGTAAAGATCGAGGGAATTGGCACTTCGACCCTTATCGTTCACGGTGTAGAAGAAATAAATGCGGACCTCGTCATGTCGCCAGGCGAAGATCCTATTGAATCGATGTTTTTCATATCTCTTGCCGCAACAACACACTCAGAACTGACCATCACCCGCTGCCCGGTGGATTTTCTTGAGCTAGAACTCGCAACGCTTGAGCACATGGGTCTTCGCGACACGCGCGGCGAACCATATGCGGCGGAAAACGGAAAGACAATTTTGCGTGATATCACGATTCACCAATCTGATCTTGTTGCACCGCCGGAGAAGATCGCACCGCGACCATACCCGGGTATCAATATCGACAACCTTCCATATTTCGTGCCGGTCGCGACTCAGGCGATAGGTGAAACCCTGATACATGACTGGGTCTACGAAATCCGTTCTTCGTACTATCTCGAACTCTCAAAACTCGGTGCGAATGTTGAGAAGCTAGACCAACACCGAGTGCTCGTGAAAGGTCCTACAGTGCTTCATGGGGCAAATATTAAAGCGCCGTCAGCGTTTCGACCTGCTTCCATTCTTCTTATCGCCATGCTCGCCGCAGAAGGGGAATCTACTCTATATGATGTATATCCAATCAATCGTGGCTATGAAAACCTCCACGAGCGCCTAACGAAACTTGGCGCTTCCGTCGAAGCGGTAGAATAGAAGTATGGCAAAGCCAAAACTCATCGTTTTCGCATCGGGGACGAAAGTGGGCGGTGGGTCAGGATTTGAGAATCTCGTGGCGGCCTCGAAAAGAGGGGAGTTAGACGTGGAGATAGTGGGCGTTGTTTCTAATCACGAAAATGGCGGTGTCGCGGAGCGCGCAAAGCGACTGCAGATCCCTTTCATCTATTTCGACCCCTCCACAGGACATTCCAATATTCTTAAGAATATGAGAATGTCCTATGGGGATGTAGTGAGTCATGTGGGGGCGGAGTGGGTGGCGCTTTCCGGATGGCTTAAACAGGTGCAGGGGCTTGATCCAGCGAAGACGTTCAATATTCATCCCGCAATTCTTTCGTACGATCACGGAAGATTCGGGGGATCTGGTCTCTATGGTCACCATGTACATGAAGCGGTGAAAAACGCTCTCGACTCGGGCGCTGTTACCGGCTCGGGCTGCTCGATGCATTTCGTAACCGATGAATATGATCGTGGACCCGTATTTTTTGAATATCATGTGCAGCTCGAAAAAGGTGCCTCCGTCGACGACATCGCGAAAGCAGTTATGAAAGTGGAGCATGAGTGGCAGCCAAAGATTACGAACATGGTCGTGCATGGTGAGATACGTTGGGATGGAAAAGATCCGAAATCCCTCACGGTTCCCAAAGATTTCAAATACTTTCCAAAACAACGGAATCCTCTAGAATAGCGGAACGGGTGCGTGGCGGAACTGGTATACGCGTACGTCTCAGAAGCGTATGGGGCAACCCTTGAGAGTTCGAGTCTCTCCGCACCCACTATTGCAGTACTTCATGAATCCCGTACAATGCGGCTTTCTTGTATGCCAGTACTCGACGAACGGAACACAAAAAAAGTGCTCATTGCACTCACTATTTACCTCGCGTCCCTCTTTGCCGCGAATACCCTTGGTCTAAAGATCGCACCGTTTATCTTTGACCTACACGTATCGGTCGCGATCTTCTCCTTCCCGTTTGTGTTCCTCATGACCGATGTCATAGGGGAAGTGTATGGAAAAAAGATGGCGCGCTTCTTCGTACGATGCGGTTTCGTCGCTACTGCGCTTTTTCTTCTTTATTCACTCGTATCGATGTCTCTTCCGTGGGCGGATGCGGGATTGTGGGCGAAAGACAGCTATGAGCAGATCTTCGGTGTTTCTGTTCGTATCGCGATAGCGTCGCTCGTTGCGTTTGCCATCGCCGAATTCCAAGACGTGTACGCATTCTTCTTTGTACGCGCGAAAATAGGGGCGCGCTTCTTCTGGCTTCGTTCTCTCATCTCCAATATCTGGTCGCAGTTCCTCGACTCCGCAATATTTATGGTCATCGCGTTCTACGGCGTGTATTCAAATGATGCACTCATTCGCATCATCATCACCTGGTGGCTCTTCAAGGTCGCAATGGGCTTCCTCTACACCCCGCTCTCATACCTCGGTATACGAATTCTCCGCGGTAAGGATGGGGTTTCAGCGCAGTCCGCATGAAGGTTACTCCGATAAGAACATCAATTTTTCGGGAAGGCGATGACCTTATCACCTTCATTACGAAGCACATCCCAGTTTTGAAAGACGGCTCGGTGCTAGCGGTTACATCAAAGATAGCGGCTTTGTCTGAGAATCGGACTGCGGTGAGTGGAAAGAAATCCGTCCTTGAAAAATTGATCCGCTCAGAAAGTGAATGGGCGATTGAATCATTTCCAAATTGGTGGCTGACCCTGCGTGACGGGACGTTTGCGATTAATGCCGGCGTGGATAAATCCAACGCAAATGGAAAGATAGTGCTTCTTCCGAGGGATTGCTACAAAGTGGCAGAGAAAGTCCGGGCAGCCCTCATCAAACACTATGGTATTCAAAAGCTCGGAGTCATCATTACTGATAGTCGTGTCGCGCCGCTCCGAAGGGGAGTATTTGCGATAGCGCTCGGGTACGCAGGAGTGAAGGGTCTGCGAGATTATCGCGGGAAAAAAGATATCTTCGGCCGAGTTCTTAAAGTGACACAAGTAAATATTCCAGATTCGCTCGCGACTGCCGCAGCGCTCTGTATGGGCGAGGGAAGCGAGCAGCAGCCGCTCGCCGTCATAGAGGATGCGCCTGTTGAATTTAATGATAGGACGCGAAAGAGTGAGCTGCAGATCTCTCCAAAAGGAGATATTTTCCGACCACTATTTCCAAAAAGTCTTTTGAGACGGAAGAAGATATGAAAAAGAAAGGACAATATCCCTTGGTCGGCGATATTTTGACGAAGATTGCTCCGAGTATTGGAGCAAAAGTTGTCATTGAGCCGGAATGGAGAATTGCAGGGCAGATCACGTTCAAGAACGGTAACAGATCATATTTTCGCTTCAACAGCATCGGAATTAATCAGCTCGGTGCAGCGGAGATTAGTAAAGACAAAGACTATGCGAATTTCTACATGCGTCGCATGGGGTACTCAACAATTCCTGGCAAGACTTTCTTTAAAGAAGATTTTCGTGCGGCCCTTCGTTCCAAAAGAGGAATTGATGAGGCGATTAAGTACGCGCAGAAGATCGGGTTTCCCGTAGTCGCAAAACCAAACAGCGGCAGTCAAGGGAAAGGGGTATTTCTTACACACACCGCAGCAGATCTTCGAAAGGCTTTGAAACATATTTTTACCATTGATCGTGTGGCATTAGTGCAGACTGCCGTTTCCGGTAGAGATTATCGTGTAGTCGTTCTTGATAATAAAGTTATATCGGCATATCAACGCGTACCTCTCAATGTGGTGGGGGATGGCCGCTCGTCGATCCTTCGACTTCTTGAGAAGAAACAGAAAGAATTCATCGGCGCTAGTCGAGACACGAAACTCAACACCAAGGATCCTCGGATAAAGAATAAACTCTCGAAGCAGAAATTAACTCTCCGTTCCGTACCGGCGAAGGGGGAGAGAATTTTCCTCCTTGATAACGCGAATCTTTCATCGGGAGGCGATGCGCTCGACGTTACGAATTCTATTCATCCTGAATTTAAGAAGATTGCGATCAGTCTTACGAAAGACATGGGTCTTCGTCTATGTGGCGTGGATCTGATGGTCGCGGGAACTATCGAAGAGGCTCCAAAAAAATATTGGATCATCGAAATAAATTCAGCACCCGGTCTTGATCATTACGCGCAGGGAGGAAAGGCTCAACGAAAGATCGTTGAGGGACTGTATCTGGAGGTCTTGAAGAGCATGGAGCGCGCGTAAGAATCTCAGGTCCTAAAAGAGACGTCGTAAGGCTCGAAGGACAGGTCCGAATAGAAGTGCTCCGAAAAATGCTGACAGGATAAGAAGTAGGGGAAGTATAAGGAGGTATACGGTATCCGGGAGAGCTAACGTGCCAACTGCGGCTGCTTGAGAAGATGCTGATGTTTCCTCGATGACCGGCACTTGTTCATCTGAAAGCATTGTCTCAGTTATCAGGTCTGTTTCCTTAGGTTGTACGGGTTCTGGAGTTGGCGATACAAGAAGCTCAGGCTCGGGTAAAGTCATAGCATTCGCAGAGGTCGGAATCTCTATGACGATCTCTTGAGTAGAGGTTGCGACTGATTCTTCTGCAATTGTCACAGCGGTTGTAGTGGAGACGGCTAGCGCGATTATAGGTGCACTAGGTTTCGAGAAGCTATGCAGCACATCATTCCAAGTTTTGCCAAGTGCTGCGGGAATTGCGTATGCCGTTGCCCATATGCGATGTGCGTCACTGTTTGTCTTTGATTCGACGCCGCCGTCTGTTTGCTGAGCGCTTGCAAGGGTGCTGATAGGAGATTTTCCATCTTTTACCCAAGAGGAAATTGAGACTTTTGCTGCATGGAGCGCCTGCACGACCCAGCTTGCCTCGAAGCTGTTTTTCCACTCGCCATTTGGTTGTCGAGAGTTTGAGAGATACACCTTAGCGCTTTCAATTGCGCTCCCCACACCATTGATTGAAGCGAACGGAGAAAGAGCCTGAATCGCAGCCGCGGTCAGGTCGACGCTTTCTTCCCAAGAACCGTTTTTATTTTGTTTGCTGAGGATGAACGCGATCGTGTCTTGGATAATTTCACTCTCGGCATTGTATCCAACTTTCGGCAGGGGAAAGAGTGCGAATATATCGTCGTTCACAAGTGAGGGCACGCCAATCTGCGTCCCGTCAAAGGAATTAACTATAGGCGTAATGTAATCAGTCGGAGTTCCAATGTAGGGATCAATACCGAGCGCCATAAGTGCCATAGCGTGTCTCTCGTAATCGGTAATGCTCGAAATGGAAGCAGTGTGAGTGCGCATATACGTCCTCACAAGATTTGTTGCTTCCGATTCGCCTGCGCTTACGAGTGCGATCGCTGTCCAATCGGTGATCATGTCTGCGCCAAAAGAACCATTCGAATTTTGTTTTTCAGACAAGAATCGAAGTGCCGCGGGTACATTGAAAGTGATCACTATTTGTCCTCCGCCCGAGCTCGCGAGTTTTTGCGTGCTCTGAAGAGATACCTTGAAAGTTACCGGAGACCCCACATCAGTGTTCGTTGACCAGTCTGTAAGTTGGAATGAGAGTACGTCTCCGTTTGCGAGAATCAAACTACTTAAGCCATCGTTAGCGTATGCTCCGTTTAGATAGAGCGCCCAGTATTCAGTAGAGCTGGGGGTGGTTCCGTTAATGGTAAGAAGATAGAAACCAAACGCAGCATCGTATGCAAGAGTATAGGAACTGACCGCGCCTTGCGCCTCAGCCGCTACAAGTGCGCAGATCGCGAGGAACTGACTGGAGTATTCATGAGCGATACCTTCGCTGTCGGTAACACTGCAGCTACTCGGAACGTTAACTATTGGCGCATCGGCAAAAATAGAGCTCGGGGAGAGAGCTACAGATGCCGCAAGTAAAAGTGCCAGTAATGGAAATGCGATGCGTGTGTGTATATTCATACGCCTTTTTGGTAACGCCACTCTACGGTGTCGCTAGGGTGAACCTCCATTTGTTCGGCACCCTTCTCGGAGAGTTCGTTATTAATAAAAAGGGTCCAATAGTAACCGCCACTATTTTCTCGGCCATTGATCTCTTCCACGAAGAGACCCATGCCTGGAAATTCGCTTCCGGAAAAAGAAAACATAACGGTCTTCGCGTATGTGTTCATCGCGTCGAGAACCGTCGTTTTCGAGAGGACTGGGATTGTGTATGTCTCGAGAACCTTAGCGTTTGTATTTGAGACCGCCTCGCCCGTAGGAGAAGGTGGATTCTGGATATATGCAAAGCCTGCTCCGAGGAGCACGATTGCGATGAGAATTGGTATGAGGTATTGCGGGCGCATAGCTGAAAAACAAAAAATCCTGCGCCCGAGCAGAATTCTTTGGAGATTGGTGTATACACCAACTTCCTGCTCGGGATATACAGTTAATTGAAGACCGGACTCGTTTCGCTTTCGCGAACATTACCGTTGCGGCACAGTGAGGGAATTTCACCCTACTTCCACAATCAACCGTGGGACCAAGTATAGTTCTGCATTCGAATGACGCAAGTAAAAAGTGCAGTCAGAGATTTTCGCGAGAAAAGTCAATACCGAAAAGTAGTGTATTCTTGAATAAAATCATGATCGGACTTTTCGATTCAGGGTCAGGTGGGCTTACCGTTCTCTCTGCGATCAGAAAACGAGCGCCGAGCGCGGACATCGCCTATTTTGGAGATATTGCGAACGCGCCATACGGAGAGAAAAGTCCTGCAGAGCTAGCGAATTTGACCGAAGAAGGGCTCAAAAAGCTGAAGGAAATGGGCGCTACTCAAATAGTGAGTGCGTGTAATAGCGTATCGCTCTCAGTTCTCGTCGGCTCCGCGGGGCAAGCGGAAGTAATTGAAATGACACGTCCAACAGCGCGTGCGCTCCACGCTCGCGCGGGCGATCGGATGCTCCTAATCGCAACTCCAGCCACCATTTCTTCTCGTATATATCCCAGCGCCATAGGGGTCACTGTTCACCTAGAGGAGCTCGCGATACCAAACCTTGCGGGGCTTATTGAATTCGGCACGTCAGAGGAGGAAGTGAGAAGCTCTCTCAGAAATGCGTTGGGAGAGAAGAAGGGAAAGACATACGACGCGATACTTCTCGGATGCACGCACTATCCTCTGGTAAGTACGCTTATACAAGAAGAAGCGTCCAAGGTATTTGGAGCGGTTGATATAGTGGATCCTGCCGAAGCTGTGGCGGAAGAAGTGATGCAGCGATTTAATCTCGAGGGGAGTGGCACAACTCAATTCCTGATATCGAAAAATTCAGAGACTTTTCGCAAAAGAGTGGACGAGCTTTTTTCAGGCTCTTCGTATACGATTGACGTTGTATGAAGTACGAAGATTTCTTTACAGGAAAGAGAGTGACCCTTATGGGCCTCGGGCTCCTCGGCCGAGGAGTGGGGGATGCGGAATTTCTCGCACCTCTCGTTAAAGAGCTTATTGTTACCGACAAAAAAACAGAAGAAGAGCTCGCGTCGTCGCTACAGCGCCTCGAGAAGTTTTCAAATATCAGGTACACGCTTGGTGAACACAAAGTCGAAGATTTTCAGAATGTTGATCTGGTAATAAAGGCAGCTGGCGTACCGCTCGACTCTCCTTATATTGCAGAAGCAAAGAAAAATAACATTCCTGTGCGTATGAGCACGGATCTTTTTGCGGAACTCGCGGGTGTTCCCATTGTGGGGGTTACTGGGACTCGTGGTAAGTCAACAACAACGCATTTGATTGCGCACATTCTGAAGCATGCAGGTAAGGAAGTGCTACTCGGTGGCAATGTGCGCGGCGTCTCTACTCTTTCAGAGCTTTCAAAAATAACAGCGGACACGATTGCGGTACTAGAGCTTGATTCGTGGCAGTTGCAGGGCTTTGGCGAAACAAAGATTAGTCCGAACATCGCTGTCTTTGTGACGTTCATGCCTGATCACATGAATTATTACAAGGGAAATATGGAAGCGTATTTTGCGGACAAGGCGAATATCTTTCTCAATCAAACTCCAGAAGATGTTTTTATCGTTGGGGATCAAGTTGCGCCATTCCTCAGAGAATATGGATATGAAAAGAAAGTTGCTGGTAAAACGATTATCGCGGGTATAAAAAATATACCTAAGCAGTGGAAGCTACGGATCCCGGGGGAGCACAATAGATATAACGCAGGTCTCGCGATAGCGGCGACGGATGCGCTAGGAGTTGATACCGATGTTATATGCGAAGCCGTAGCGTCATTCGAAGGAGTGGAAGGTCGTTTGCAGTTAGTCCGGGAATTGAACGGAGTGAAGATTTACAACGACAACAATGCGACAACTCCTGACGCAACTATTGCGGGGCTTCGGGCTTTTGGTAAGAACGTGATCCTGATAGCGGGAGGCGCGGACAAGGGTCTTGATATGAGTGCACTTATTGCCGAGATAGAGAAGAGATGTAAAAAAGTGTTACTTCTTGCTGGAACGGGGACCGAAAAAATGAAAAACGAATTACCGGACGCTCAAGTATTTGATTCGCTCGACAGTGCTGTGAAAGCGGCCACAGCAGCTGCAGTAAAAGGTGACACGATCCTTTTCAGTCCAGCCTTCGCGTCTTTTGGAATGTTCAAGAACGAATACGAAAGGAATGACCAGTTCCTAAAAATAATTTCAGAACTGTAGATTTTTTGTAATGTGGATAAACAGAAGGAGCCACCCCGGTCTTGAGGGCGGCTCCGGCCGGACGGCATTACAGCCGTCCGGTGATGAACGATTGAACCGCTTGTGTCGCGGGGGTCATCATCATGACCTCGGCGACGTCGAACTCTACCAGCTCGCCGTCTTCCATGTATCCGATGAAGTCCGCAATGCGAGCTGCCTGGTGCTCGTTGTGTGTGACGATCGCTATCGTATAGTCCGCCGCCAATTCCTCGATCAATTCTTCGACCCTCCCGGTCGATTTCTTGTCGAGCGCCGAGCACGGCTCATCCATGAGGATCACTTCGGGGTTTATCGCAATCGCCCGCGCGATGCAAAGACGCTGTTTCTGCCCCCCGGAGAGTTCGGTTCCCGGCTCACGGAGACGATCCTTGACCTCGGTCCACAATCCAGCCCGCATCAGGCTCTTCTCAACGATTGATTCGAGATCTGTTTTCGAGCCGGCAAGCCCATGGATTCTTGGCCCGTACGCCACGTTCTCGAAGATCGACTTCGGGAAGGGGTTTGACTGCTGAAACACCATTCCCACTCGCGCGCGCAGGAGCGTGACATCGTACGCGGCGTCGAGGACGCTCTCGTCATCGAGGAGCACTTTCCCCTCGATGACTATCCGCGGGTCGACCGCGTGCATGTTGTTGAACACCTTCAGTAGCGTAGATTTCCCGCATCCCGAAGGTCCCATGAGCGCGGTGACCTTGTTTCTGAAGAGAGGTACGCTGACTTTGCGTACTTTCCATCCACCCTCCAAGCCGTCGCCCTTCTTTGGAGGGTATTTGATGCTTACGCCGAGAGCCTGCATTCGGGCTCCCTTCCAACCGTTCGGACCCGGAGGCCCGATGGTATTGCCATACACAGTGTCCATTTTGTCCTCTTTTCGCAGTTTGATGCGGTGCGCAGGTCTCTGTGACCAGTCTGCGTTGCCGCCGCGAGTATAATCGAAACTGTCTTACAAGGCTACAGAACTTTCATCATCGACGCCTCTTGTGAGGGGAGTCGATTAAGGAGTGAGGCGATGCCTTTTTTCATGGCGTCAGTTGCTGCGGGGTCCTTCTGCAATTCTTCTATAGTTTGTGAGAGCTTACTGTCGATGCCATTTTCATTATCAAATAGGTAAGAAGGGAATTCACCGAAACGTTCGAAATATTCAAGAAATACGTTCTTACGAATGCGCGGGTCGTTGCTCGTTGCGGCCGCTTTCATGTCCTCGAAATTGAATTTCGCGACTTTTTCTTTCGGATCTTTTCTCATGCGTTATCTATTGTATCCCGCTTTCCACTCTCGCAACAGTCTGTACGTTTTAGGCGCGCTTACCGACTGGGGTGAGAAAGGATTTATAGCGTGGATCTCTGCCATGAAGGACCTCGTCGTGTTTTTTCTGGATCCGGCCAGTCATCGTTCCCATTTTTCCATTCCCTATGATGCGCTTGTCGATCTCTGTGATCGGGGCAATGTAGGCGGAGGTGCCGGCCGCAAAGATTTCGTCTGCTACGTACAGCTCGGTGAGATCAACGGCACGCTCTGAAACCGGTATCTTCATGCCGAGCGCGATATCGAGCACCGTGCGACGTGTGATGCCTTCGAGGATGTCATTTGAATTTCCAGGTGTAATGAGTACACCGTCGCGAACAAGAAAAATATTCGCCGCACTCAGTTCGCACACGTGCCCTCTGTCGTCGAGGAAAATACAATCATCGTATCCATGATCGAGCGCCTCTTGCTTCCCCAGGACGGAATTTACGTATGCGCCGTTTACCTTTGCGCGAGCGGGAATAGAGGAATCAGAAACGCGCCGCCAGATACTCGTCTTTAGTCTTGACCCGCTTTGGGAAAGTATCGGCGTGGCTTTGATTAGAAATATACTCACAACTGTTTGGAGTCCACGTGAACGGACCCCGGGCATGAGATCAGATGCATGGACCGTGACGCGGACTAACACATCCTCGTTTACTTTATTTGCGTTGACGACCTGTCGTACCGCTTCGAGGAATTTCCTTTCCGTCCAAGATTTTTCGAATGTATCGAGAGTAAGGATGCGAGAGGAATTGAGAAGTCTTTTGAAATGATCTTTGAGGCGGAATGCTACAGGACCGTTTTTTGTCATGCATACGGGAAAGACTGTATAGAAACTGAGACCGTAGAGCAGGGCAGGAGTCGTGATGTTCAGGTGAGCCTCTTCTATAGGGACGATTTCTGAGTCGAAGAAGGCTTTTCCATATACCTGAGCCATGTCTTTAGTGTATCAAACCACGCTCCTGAATATGCGTGCAAAATGCTAAAGTGACTATATGAAGGACGTACAGTCTATATATATGGTCGGAATCGGCGGGATTGGAATGTCCGCCCTCGCGCAGTTATTGAAGCACCAGGGAAAGGGGGTAAGCGGTTCTGATAGGGAAGAATCTCCTACAACCGCACTCCTTGCCGAGAAGGGTATTCAAGTCTGGATCGGTCATGATCAGTGCAATATTCCAGCTGACACCGAGCTCGTCATCTATAGCGACGCCGTACCTGCGGACAATAAAGAGCGCGTGCGGGCGCACGAAATGAAAATTAAGCAGATATCTTATTTTGGAGCGCTTGGCGAAGTGTCTGCGTCAATGCGCTCAATTGCGATCGCGGGAACGCATGGAAAGACGACTACGACCGGCATGACGGCGTCTATCCTCAAGGCGGCGAAAAAAGAGCCAACGGCGATTGTCGGTTCCATCGTTCGCGATTTCAATTCCAATTTCCTTGCCGGCCGTGACGATCTTCTCGTAGTTGAAGCGTGCGAATACCGAGATCATCTCCTCGAGCTTAAGCCCGAGATCCTCGTCATCACGAACATTGAACTCGATCACACGGATTTCTTTCCTTCGCTCTCTGCGCTGCAGAGTACATTTCGAGCAGCAGTTGAGCGGGTCCCAAAGAGTGGTGTCATTGTCACTGTGCCAAATGATCCGAATATCGCGCCGGTTTTGGCGCACGCAAAAGCGTCAATCGTGGATTACACAGAGGTGTCTGTCCCAAAGCTCGGCCTTATTGGAGAATTTAATGCAATGAATGCACGTGCCGCGAAAGCTGCCGCTCGCGCTGCATTCCCAGATATCTCGGAACCTGTAATTGACGAAGCGCTCGCAACATTTAAGGGTTCGTGGCGACGTTTCGAACATAAAGGAGAGACGCCAAATGGGGCGGAAGTCTACGATGATTATGCACACCACCCGACCGCAGTTTTGAAAACAATTGAAGCTGCGCGCGAGAGGTTTCCACATAAACGCATCGTAGTCGCATTTCATCCACATCTATATAGCCGTACCAAGTCATTTCTGAAAGAATTTGGTGCGGCTCTCGCAAAAGCAGATTATGCGATCGTTGCTCCAATTTACGCAGCGCGAGAGGCACCGGACCCAAGTATTTCAAATCAAGCAGTTGCCGACGCGGCGAAAGGTCTTGGCGGATTGGTGGAAGCACTGCATTCGTTTGATGAAATTCGAGAGAGATTGCTTCTCGAAAAAGACGACACTCTCATTCTCACGATGGGCGCTGGCGATATTTACAAAGTCGCAGAGCAGCTCGTTGATTGATATGAGCGAGAAACCGAAAGCGATCCTCTTCGATTTCGACGGTACGATCGCTGACAGCGAACAACTCATGTTGGATGCACTTAATACAATCGCAAAGGAAATGCGATTTATTCCCATCCTATCCTCAGAAATCCCGCAACTGCGGAAAATGTCTGACAAGGAATTTATTAGCAAACGACTCGGCGTTCCTCTGTGGAACATTTGGAAATTGAAAAAACTTGAGAGACTATGGATGCGAGCATATCTTCTACAAGGTCGCATGCCTTCTCTATTCGTGGGACTAAAAGAAACTCTCACAAAGCTTCACACTGACGGCTATCAAGTAGGCATCGTATCTTCTTCGCTGCCGCATGTAATAGAGCATGTCTTGAAGGGAGAAGGTGTAAGTGTGGATTTTGTTCGGGCGGGCTCGAGTGCGTTCGGAAAGGCACGCGCTATCAGGAATGCCCTACGTGAACATAGAATTGATGTGGCCAATGCAGTATATGTTGGAGATGAACTGCGGGATGTAGAAGCGTGCAAGAAAGTTGGCATCCGCATGATTGCGGTCGCATGGGGACTTAACAGCGCAACAGCACTTCGTCTCGCTGGGGTCGAGGTTGTCGATGCGCCTGCTCAGTTACTTACAAGGTTGCGGATGTAACGGCCGAGGAGTAGTGTGCTCTTCATGAGTGACGAGGAAACGTCAACCGAAGGCAAGCTCTCTATTGTCGCAACACCGATAGGAAATCTCGGCGACATTACGTTTCGTGCGCTTTGGACGCTCAAAGAGGCGAACGCTATTTATGCAGAGGACACGCGAGTGATCTCAAAACTTCTTTCGCATTACGGACTCCGCACACCCGTCTTTCGACTCGATGCGGCAACAGAAGGAAAGAAAGGACAAGAGATTGTGGATAGACTCGAGGCAGGGGAAAGTGTCGCCGTAGTATCTGACGCCGGAACACCGGCAATCTCTGACCCAGGAGCTCGTCTTGTCGCATTTGTACGAGAGACCTTACCGGATAGTAAGATCGAAGCGATCCCGGGTGCATCCGCTATTACCACAGCTCTTTCAATATCTGGAATTTCTTCAGATAAGTTCACATTTTATGGATTCCTTCCGCATAAAAAGGGAAGACAGACGGCGCTAAAAGAGATAGCGGCAAGCGAAATCCCTGTAGTGTTGTATGAATCACCGCATCGCATATTGAAACTGCTCGGTGAGCTCGCAAAAACAAGGCCAAAATGTCGCGTAACGATCGGTCGCGAGCTTACCAAGATTCATGAAGAAATTCTCGTAGGGACACCCCTAGAACTCGCTGAAATCATCAAAAAAGGTGGCAAAGATAGGGGGGAATTTGTAGTTATTATAGAGGGCGCATCAGACTAGCTTTAGGAATGTTGTATACTGGTCTTTCATGACCACAGATACACTCATCATTCTTATCGGAACATTAGTCGCTCTGCTCCCGTTTCTCGGATTTCCAGTAGCAATCGACATGGTGCTGCTTATCATCGCCGGCATTTCGATAATAGCGCTCGGTATATCGATCAGAAGAAGAAGTGGCGCGCGAGTACGTAAGGAGCACAATGAAGTATTCGCAGGTACCGAATCGCCGCGCAGCGACCATGAATCGATTTAAGATTGGTTTTTTCGCCTCCGCTGCGTTTGTTTTGGCAGGGGGTGCGGCTTTCTCTGTTGTGCCTGGCTTACTCCCGTCAGAACAGCTCTCTTTTGCACGAGTGTCCGATGTGCTTGGAGTGGATACCTCCATACTTCCTTTAGGCCCGAAAACAAAACACATTCCGACTCCTGCACCACTGAAATCAATCTATATGAGTCAGTGCGTCGTCGGCACACCATCATTCAGGCAGGAGCTTGTGGATCTTGTCGATACTACAGAGTTGAACGCGATTATTATTGATATTAAAGATTTCTCAGGAGGTATCGCGTTTCCTACTGATAACCCACTGCTCGCTAACAACGTTTCCGATAAATGTGGAGCGCAGGACATGAAAGAGTTCGTCGAACTTCTTCACGAAAAAGGCATTTACGTTATCGGTCGTATCACAGTGTTCCAAGATCCAATGTACACGAAACAGCACCCTGAACTTTCCGTCCAATCGAAAGCTCGTCCGGGACAACCATGGAAAGATAATAAGGGACTCTCGTTCGTCGCGGTGAATAGTGAGCCTTACTGGGATTTCATCGTTGAGCTTTCGAAAGAATCATACGCACTTGGATTTGATGAATTGAATTACGACTACATCCGTTGGCCATCAGACGGTCCAATGAGTGACGTCGTCTATCCATCGCAAGATACTGCAGGCGAGCTCGAGAAATTCTTCCGCTATCTTCACGAGAAGGTGAGTCCTCTTGGGGTTGTTACCTCCGCAGATCTTTTCGGTATGACAACGACAAACACTGATGATCTCAATATCGGACAAGTGCTTGAGCGCGCTCTTCCATACTTTGATTACATTGGTCCAATGGTGTACCCATCGCATTATCCAAAAGGATTTAATGGGTACGCAGATGTAAACGCACACGCGTACGACATTATTCACTATTCTATGAGTGAGGCGGTACGACGGACCGAAGCAACAACGACACCGGTCGAGTCTTTCGCACACACACGTATCGGCACATCGACACCCGCTCTATACTCCAAGCCTTCCTATTCAAAATACAAAATGCGTCCGTGGTTGCAGAGTTTCGATTATCCAGTGACGTACACTCCAGAGATGGTTGCTGCCCAGATCAAGGCAAATGAAGACGTCGGACTCGACTCGTATATGTTCTGGGACCCTGCGAATAAATATAGAAGTTTGCGAGCTGTTCTCAAGGCAGAATAAACCCGTGGATTCTGCAGTAGCTCCTGCGTCCTAGCGCGCTTTTGCGCTATACTTTATGCATGAGTCATGGGTCTCACGAAGAGGAAGACGCGCCAAGTCACGGTTCTTCGAGCGGTCAAACTGCTCCAAAAGACGATGACAGTCGCATAACATATTTTGCAGCGACACACACCCGCGGCAAGCGTGAGATGTTTGGTATTCGCTCAGTCGACCGTGGCAAGCACGTGTACGTCATCGGAAAAACAGGCATGGGCAAATCCACGATGCTTGAAAATATGGCGATCCAGGACATCCAAAATGGGGAGGGGATAGCCTTCATTGATCCGCACGGCGCAACAGCGGAAAAACTTTTGGACTTCATTCCTCACGAGCGCATAAAAGATGTGATTTATTTTGCGCCTTTCGATACCGATTACCCTGTGGGATTCAACGTGATGGAAGACGTCGGCTATGACAAACGTCACCTCGTGGTCTCCGGTCTCATGGGTGCTTTGAAAAGAATCTGGGTAGATGCGTGGAGCGCAAGAATGGAATACATTTTGCAGAATACCCTCCTCGCACTTCTCGAGTATCCAGACTCCACACTTCTAGATGTGAACCGCATGTTCACAAACAAAGCATTTCGTACCGCGGTGGTCGAGAAGATCACAGACCCTGTGGTGAAATCATTCTGGACGGAAGAGTATGCGACCTTCACCGACACCTACACTCGCGAGGCAACTCCTGCTATTCAGAACAAGATAGGTCAGTTCACCGCGAATCCTCTCATTCGTAACATCATCGGTCAGGCGAAATCCACATTCGATCTCCGAGAGATCATGGACAAGAAAAAGATCTTCATCGTGAACCTCTCCAAAGGGCGCATGGGGGAGACGAATGCCGCACTCTTAGGATCGATGCTCGTCGTTAAGATCTACCTTGCTGCGATGTCGCGAGCGGATGAGCCTGCAGCGCGGCTTGCCAAGTTGCCTCGTTTTTATTTCTACGTCGACGAATTCCAATCGATGATGAACGAGGCGTTCGCCGACATTCTTTCGGAATCGCGTAAATATAAACTCGCGCTCACCCTCGCAAACCAGTACATCGAACAGATGGAAGAAGAAGTCCGCGATGCTGTGTTCGGCAACGTCGGGACCCTCATTTGTTTCCGCGTAGGACCATTTGATGCCGAAGTCTTGACCACAATTTTCGAGCCTACATTTACACCGGAGGATCTCGTCGGCCTTGGTATTGGTCAGATATACCTCACACTCATGATTGATGGCGTCGGCTCGCGGCCATTCTCAGCAGAAACAGTTCCACCGATCGAACCGCCTTCCATCTCATACCGTGATGATTGTATCCGTCATTCGCGAGAACATTACGCTCGGCCTAGAGCGGAGATGGAAGCGTTCGTCATGAAGCGACAAACAGATTTCGCATCAAATCAGCAGCGAAGCGATAAATCGAGCCGATCACCGAGTAGAAGTTTTCCTCCACGATCTGGTGGCGACAGAGATCATTCGCCGCGAAGAGACGATGATAGATCACATGTGCGCGTAGGGGATACATCGCGACCTACTTCGCATTGGGGGGCACAGGGCGCAGCTACTCCTTCATCCCATGGACCGGATAGAGGAGAAAGAGACCGTAGGGATCCGAGAGAAATAGGACCACGAGTAAATTTTATAAATCGACCACCAACTCGTCCCGAGCCTCGTCACACACAGCAGACCGTTACAACAACCGAGCACTCTTCAGATAGCAGTGCGCAGCGCTCCGCGCTCCGTGCAGCTATAGCTGCTGCAAAGCCGCCAGCACCCTCATCCGCTTCTGAAAGTGGGGGCATTAAATCGCCGGCGGACCTCCTGCGTGAACGCAAAGCTGCAAAACAGGCGGCTCATGTAGACGAGCCAGAACTGTTCAGAAATAAATCTGAGGCACATGCAGGAAATTCACACGCGCATACCGAAAAGAGTGCGCCACATCGGCCGCCAGAAGATGCCCACTCGGGGGAAGTATCTCCAGAAGTTCTACAGAGGGTTCTTAAAGGCGAAGATGAAAAGGCTTAATCGTAGAAATCTATCAATAGGAATACTGGCGCTCGGATTTTTGTTCAGTCCGAACGTAGCGATCGCTGAGGTGATTGTGAATGAGATTGCGTGGACGGGAAGTGCGGGAAATGCTAATGCAGAATGGATAGAGCTTCGAAATACAGGGAGTACAGCGGTATCACTTGAAGGATGGAGCTTGAGCGCGGAGGATGGGTCTCCCGCGATCACGCTCGTTGGCACGATCGTAGCGGGTGGATTTTTCCTTTTGGAGCGAACAAGTGATGAGAGCGTTCCCGGCGTGACCGCGGATCAAATCTACTCAGGAGCACTCGGAAATAGCGGTGAGACTCTCACTCTCAAAAATAGTTCCGGTCAATCTGTCGATGTCGTATCCGGTGGCGAGAATTGGGAGAATGTCGGGGGTGACAATACGACGAAAGATACTGCTCAACGAACAAGTACCGGCTGGATCACGGGGTCTCCCACGCCGCGAGCTGCGAATACAAGTTCCTCCACAACTCCGCCCCCGACAGAGGAAACATCTGATGAGGAAGACGATACAGAAACATCCTCAACCCCAGTTTCAAGTTCTGGAGGCGGGACGCCTGCTTCTTCGTCAGCGCTCGTCTCAAAAGCGAGTGCCGGGAAAGATCGAGTAGTTGTCGTCGGTGTTGATACGCGCTTAGAAGGGTTTGCGTATGATTCCGGGAACAGAGTCATAGATAACGCACGTTTTGTGTGGAATTTTGGCGATGGAACGAATGCAGAAGGCAAGGTAGTCACTCATCGGTGGCAGTATCCTGGGCGATACGCAGTCGTTCTTGAAGTCACACGTTTCGAATCAAAGGCTTCACACCGCGTTACGGTAACTGCAGAAACTGCTGAGCTAGCACTCCAGGTGTCTCCCGACGGAGGTGTCATTATCGAAAATCGCTCGAATCGCGATGTCGACCTCTCAGGTTGGCGTATCGTAAGTAATGAAGTTGTATTCACTTTCTCGCCTAACACAATTGTCATACGCAATGCATCGATCCAGCTTTCTTCCTTTGCTCTTCGGTTCAACGCATCTTCGCAAGCTGCGCTGTTGTATCCCGATGGCTCGATCGCTGTACAAGCTACGACTCCTGCTGTGAAGGAAGCGGAACTTGAAGAAGAAATTGTAGTAGCTTCAACTTCTGAGCCAGTCCGCGATGTTCCGGTAGTTTCCACTAAGAAAGCCTCACTGCCACCCGCGGAAAAGCCAAAAGAAATAGTAGAAGAGACCCCTGAGATCGAATCAGAACCAAAAAATATTGAAAATGCCGCAGCGGCTGCACTAGTTGTCGAAGGGGGAGGCGCTTCTCTCTTGTGGTGGCTCGGAATAGTGCTTGTCGTTATCTTAGGAGGGGTCGCGATATTCGCGGCTAGGCACTTACGGCAAAGGGAATGGAAGATTATCGAAGAGACTGAGAACGATGTATAGTGTTTACATAACATGTCGAAAGGCGGCAAAAAAGTGCTTGTCACAGGGGGAGCCGGGTTTATCGGCTCTCATTTGTGTCGTCGTCTTCTAAAAGAGGGTCACACGGTAATTTCACTCGATAGCTACCTCTCCGGTTCGCGTCACAATCATGTCGAGGGCGTCGAATATCGCGAAGGGCACACCAAAGACATCGAAACCCTTGTCCCAGAAACAGATATCGATCTCATATATCACCTTGGCGAATACGCTCGTGTAGAAGTAAGCCTTACCGAACCCGAAGTGGTCTGGGATTCAAACATACGTGGCACGTTTCGCGTTCTTGAATTCTGGCGCAAGCGAAAATGCAAACTCATCTATGCGGGTTCTTCGACGAAATTTGGCGACGGCGGGTTAGGACGCGATCAAAGTCCGTACGCGTGGACCAAAGCATCGAACACAGAGCTCGTTCGCAATTACGGTGTGTGGTTTGGGCTCCAGTATGCGATCACGTATTTTTATAACGTGTATGGTCCTGGAGAGCGCGCAGATAAATACGGTACTGTCGTCGAAATATTTAGACAAAAGTTCCTAAAAGGAGAGCCACTTTCAGTGGTTTCGCCTGGGACGCAGAAGCGCAATTTCACACACGTGGACGACATAGTCGAAGGCCTTATAGTGATCGGCGAGAAGGGCGAGGGAGACGAATTTGGTCTCGGTAATCACAAAAAGTATTCAATTCTTGAGCTCGCACAGCTTTTTGGCACGGAGATCATTATGCTCCCCGAGCGGCCAGGGAATCGCACGGAATCCTCTATTGATACGTCAAAATCGGAAATGCTTGGGTGGAAAGCAACGCGAGAACTCACCGACTACATCGAGAGTGTGGTTCGCGAGAAAGCATGAAAAAAATACTAATCTTTTCGCTTGCGTACTATCCGAATTACTATGGTGGCGCTGAGATTGCCATCAAAGAAATTACGGATCGCGTGTCTCCCGAAGAGGTTGAGTTCCATATGGTGACTCTCCGATTCAATCGCAGACTTCCAAAGACGGAAAAGATCGGCAATGTTGTTGTGCACCGTATTGGGTTTGCGAAGCCGGACGCATCGATCGTTGATATAAAGCGTTTTCCGCTTCATTTCAATAAATACCTGTTTCAATTCACCGCTGCATGGAAAGCACACCGACTCCACAAAAAATATCATTTCGATGCGACGTGGGCGATGATGGCGCACTCCTGTGGGATTCCAGCGGGGATCTTTAAATCTTTTCACCCAGAAATCCCTTACATACTGACGCTTCAGGAAGGGGATCCGATAGAGCATATCGAGAAACTCATGACTCCATTGTGGCGGCTGTTTACTCGGGCATTTACGACAGCCGATTACGTCCAAGCCATCTCCACATTCCTAGGGGACTGGGCGCGGAAGCGCGGGTTCACGGGTACACTTGAAATTATTCCGAATGCTGTCGATACGAATCACTTCTCGCAAAATCTTTCTGCTAGGACAATTGACGAAATAAAGGATACGTTAGGAAAAAATATTGGGGATGTATTTCTTATTACAACTTCTCGACTTGTGCACAAGAACGCAGTGGATGACGTTATTTCCGCACTCGCGCTTCTCCCGAGCAACGTAAAATTTATTGTGCTCGGAACTGGACCGCTCGAATCGGATCTCAAAGAGCAGGTGAAGCGTCTGAAGCTCGAGTCTCGTGTGCAATTCGTCGGCCAAGTGAGTCACAAAGATATGCCGAAGTATTTGAAAGCGAGCGATATTTTCATCCGACCATCGCGCTCTGAAGGAATGGGAAATTCATTCGTTGAGGCGATGGTAGCGGGACTTCCCGTGATCGCGACTCAGGAGGGCGGGTTAAAGGATTTTCTTTTTGATGAAAAAAGGAATCCCGATGAGCCTGTCACAGGGTTTGCGGTAGATAAAGATTCTCCGAAAGACATTGCAACTCAGGTGAGAAATATCATGGAGCATCCTGAGAAAGTGCGCGCGGTGACAGCAACAGCGAAAATGATGGTAATAGAAAAATACGACTGGGACCTTATCGCTCACGATATGCAGGAGCGCATATTCGCGCCCGCTCTCAAGCTGAATTAAAAAATATGCGTATTCTTATTGCATCTCCATTCAGTCATGCCAACGAAGGTGTGCTTGGTTTATACGCGGATGGTCTCCGGGAAGCGCTTCAGAAGAAAGGTCACGGAGCGGAAGTAGCGTCTCTAACTCGTCTCGAGAAAAAAATACCCTCCGGATTGCGTCACATCCTGTACGGCATTCGAATAATTCCGGGAGTCCTATCGAGCGATCTTGTCCTCGCCCTTGATTCGTGGAGTGTGGGTTTTCCTGCGCTCATTATGGCGCGCGTATTCAGAAAGCGATTCGCCATTCGACTCGGAGGAGATTTTCTTTGGGAGTCGTACGTCGCGCGGACGAAAGAGCCGATCCTCCTATCAGAATTTTACGAAGTACCTCGCACCTACACATTTAAGGAGAAACTCATCGTGCGAGGTATACGATTTCTCGTGAGTCGCGCTGACGCGCTTCTTTTCACAACAGAATTCCAGAAAAAAATCTGGCAGAAGGCGTACGGATTTGCGGCTAATAAAGCCCACAGAATCGAGAATTATTTCCCACAGAAATCTGACGCAAATGTGAGAGGGGGAAGGGTTTTTGTGAGCGCGGGCAGGAAGATATTTTTAAAGAATGCAGAAGCACTTGATCGAGCGTTTGCCAGGGTGCGAGCAAAGAACCCCGATATTTCATTGGATATGAGCTCGCTTTCTCATAAAAATCACTTGAAACGGCTAGACCAAGCGTATGCCGTTATTATTCCGACATTCTCAGAGGTATGCTCGAATACGGCGATAGAAGCAGTTGCACACGGTAAACCATTTATCATGACGCGAGACACAGGAACCTTCGAACGCCTAGAGGGATGTGGAATTTTTATTGATACGCGCGACGAACACGCTCTAGAAGCAGCGATTGAAAAAATCCTTGATCAAAAGACGTACGACGAATTACTTGCTCGTATTCGAGCATTTACGTATACGCACTCGTGGGAGGACATGGCGGAAGAGATTGTCCGCGCAACGCGCTAATTTCTTTTCGCCTTAATGATGAAGCCCGTAGCAAACCACCTGAGGGGTGTGTTCGCGATCCATTCTAATAGGCGCGACGAATGCGCAGTGAAGGCAGGCAAGAATTTATCGAGCGGGAAGGGAATCAGCTTCATATTGTAATAGACTGTTCTTTCGACTGTGAATCCGCTCTCTTCGAGAAGTTTCGCTGCACGCTTTTTTGTATACTCGCGGTGAAGAAGCGGGTCGACTTTTATCTTTCTGAATGGGCGTGCGATGGCTCGAAGGAGACGATTCCATAAGCGCCACGGACTCCAGAGGTTTGGGTAGGTCACGATCAATGTGCCACCCCCTTTGATAATGCGATGCATCTCATGTAAATATCGAGGCTCTTCGCGAATGTACTCGATGAGTCCCATTGCGGTTACGACATCAAAAGTCCCGTCCGTAAATCGTAGAGAGTAGGCATCGCCAACCTCGCAGGTCACCTCCGGGTCATTGCCAGCTTCCTTTTTTGCGAGTTCGATCATACCGGGAGCTGCATCTACACAGGTGACGCGGAATCCTTTGGCACGTAGACCTTTGATCATGATCCCCGGGCCTGATGCTAGATCGAGAATGTGTTTTCCGTTGCCGTCGGGAAGTAGTTTTAAGACCTTTTCTCGGCGGACTCGGAATGAGTAGCCATCGGGCGTATTTCGAGCATATTCCTTCTGATATGACACGCTGGTCGTATCGAAGAATGCGACTTCCGTGCGTTTCAATGTCTCCATACTCGTTTTTTTAGTTTCTGTAGTATACCCCGAAACCCGCTCTCCGCAGCAATAAATGCATTCCAATCATTTGTATCATCCATGGTGTATCGGCGTAGGCGAAACGCGTGAGCACTCTTAGTGTTCGATCCTTCAATTGTAGAGAGAGCACCCTCGAGTCCGATTTCCTTGAGAATATCTTCGTGCTCCGGGGTCCAATCTCCCGCCTGCCCATTTGGGTAGCAGAAGATTCTACTACCAGAGCGGCATTTCTCTTCAACGATCCTTTGCGACTCGAATATTTCTCGCCGCGCCTCATCGAGAGGCAGCTGACTTAGTATGGGATGGCTTTTTGTATGTGCGCCGAACGCTATATTCGACGAACTCATTTCCCGGATCATTTCAACGGTAAGCGGGGCGTAGCGCATATCTGCGCTCGCGCTTGTAAGTGAAGCGCCGCGAGATCGTTCGATCTCTTCAAGTGTGCGAACGCGCTCATCGTTCAATACGGATTTGAACTTCGCACGAGTGCGCGCGTCAGCAGCTTTTTTCTCGGAGAGAGTTTTCTCCACACCTCCTCCTTTATCAAACGCGTATTCAAGACGGTCTACCCACAGCGGTATATCCCTAAATACAAAATCAGTCGCAAGGAAAATAGTTGCCGGCACGCCATGTTTCTTCAAGATAGGGAACGCGTGGTCGTAATTATTTCGGTATCCATCGTCGAAAGTAATCGCGAGTGCGCGCGGGGGCAGTGTGCCGGCATATAATTTTGCGACGGCTTCGTCGAGGGGGAGTATGTTGTATGTCCGCGCAAGGAATGCGATCTGTTTTTCGAATGATTGTGTGTCGACGAATTTGCGGCGATAATTGAATATTCCTTCTCCGGAAGGGGCAACACCATGGTAGAGCAGGATCTTCAGACGTCTTCGGGCGAGTATCCGGATAATGCCGGCGATAGCGCTCACGCGCCACAGAGTGTACAAAATTCGCTTCACGATGGTCATTCTAGTACATATTCAGTCCTCGTCGTAGGCACGGAAACCGGATTATTCTCGCGAGAAAGTAAGGCCTATGAGCGCACGCTTCGCTACGGGACATGCTTCTCTCGGCTCGATCTCATTGTGCTTTGCCGAAGAGGTGTCGCAGACGGACCATTCCAAATCTCGGAGAATACTCATGCATATCCGACTCTTTCTGAGAATCCTTTATTTTTTGCATTTGATGCGCTCCGGATCGCACGGAAACTTGAAAAGCCAAACGTCATTACCGTACAAGATCCTTTTGAATCAGGTCTTGTGGGTTTCTTCCTTGCCCGCAAATGGCGCGTTCCACTCCATGTGCAAGTCCATACGGATTTTCTCTCGCCCGCTTTTGCTAGTCACTCTATTTTGAATCGCATCCGCGTTCGCATCGCGAGATTTGTACTAAAGCGTGCGGCGGGAGTCAGAGTTGTGGGAGAGAATGTTAAGAAGGCCCTTATTGCGGCAGGGTATGGAACGCAGGCTGAGTTTTCCGTTCTTCCTATATTCATCGATACGGAGCAGTTCCGAAATACACCTGTGAGCGAAGATCTCGCAAAAAAGTTTTCAAAGTTTCGCACGAAGATTCTTGTAGTGTCGCGACTTGAAGGTGAGAAAGATGTTTCTCTTGCGCTCACGAGTTTTGGAAAGGCTTCTCCAAAGAGCGCATGTCTCATAATCGTTGGAGACGGACGTGAGAAAAAAATGCTGCAAAGACTTGCTCAAGCGCTCGGCGTGGAGAAGCGGGTATTTTTCGAGGGCACTCAGGATCCAAAGCAGTACTACGCACTTGCTGACCTCGTACTCGCACCCTCAAGGTACGAAGGCTATGGAAGGACAATTATCGAAGGTCTCTCGGCGGGGAAGCCAGTACTCTCGACAGACGTAGGTATTGCGCGCGAAGCTGGCGCCATCGTGGTAGAACCAAGGCGTTTCTCTGAGGCACTTGCAGAGTGGCATAAAAATGGCCCAAAGACTGGTGAGTTAATGAATTACCCATATCAAAGTTTCGATGCGTATGTGCGCGCGTACAGTGATGATATTGTGCGCTGTGTAAAAAACTGAAAACACTTCTGATATGAGAACCTTGTCCATAGTCGTACCTGCCTTTAACGAGGAGGGGACCATACGGCAGATACTGAATCTTCTGCTTGCTCAGCAATTGCCTGGGTGGGGGAAGGAGATCATTGTCGTAAACGACGCATCTACTGATCGCACGAAGGAAATCCTAAAAGAGTTTGAAGGGAAGGTGCGCGTAATTCATCTTGAGAAAAACAGCGGCAAGGGAAGTGCGGTCATGAATGGCTCTCGAGTTGCAACGGGCGATTACATTCTCGTGCAGGACGCAGATCTCGAATACGATCCAAAAGAAATTCCAGACCTCCTTCGCGCACTGGATGAGAAAAAGGGCGACGTCATTCATGGGTCACGCAATCTTCGTACACAAAAAAGAGAGGGAAGTTACCTGCGGCGAGCAGGCGTTTGGTTCCTCACGCAGTTATTCAACACGCTCTACGGCACTCGGCTCACAGATGCATGCGTGTGCTATCGACTCTTTCCGAAGTCCGCCGCTGTGCACTTTGGGGCAGGTCGCTTCGAATCAGAACTTCTTTTTTCCGCGAAAGCTGTGCGCGCGGGATACAAAATAGCAGAAGTGCCTGTTACCTATTCTCCACGCACGGTCGCGGAAGGAAAAAAGATCCAGTACCGTGACGGACTCATTGGTATATTCGCGCTTGTAGGCGATTGGGTTCGTAATTTGCCGAAAGTCGCTCTCTTCCTCTTTGGCGCGATTGTTGTTGCGACCGCGTTCATATTTTCCATGTCCGGAGTATTTAATGACAGGATCGACACAAATCTGTATGTCTCCCAAATTGAATCATTCCGCGGGCTTTTTAGTGATACACCGCAAGTAGTCACGGGGACTGATAATCAATTTGAGACTCTTGCCGATGAGCCGTGGAAGACGTTCAAACCTCTTTACATGGTTCTCGCGGCCCTCCTCACAGTATTCGTGCATCCATACGTAGCTATTCTTTCGATCAACCTTCTTCTTTTCGTCGGGCTCACATTCCTTACCTATGCATTCTTACGAGAGCTTGGGTTCCGCACGCGCTTTGCTGGAGCGGGAGCACTCTGGGTCGTATTCAGTTATCCGATGCTTAAATATGGTCTCGCACTCGGCACGGATATCTCCGGATGGTTTTTCTCTGTTGCAACGATTGTGCTCATGCTTCGCGCCGTTCGCACAGATGATATCCGTCTTGTCGTGCTGGCATCTTTGGTTGGCTTTTTGGGATCTCTCGGAAAGGAAACAGGCGCGATGGGGCTAATCTTTGCAGGATTTTTCCTCTTGTGGCATTTCCGAGTCTGGAAGTTTTCCAAACTTGTTAAATGGCTCGCAGCTCTCTGTATTCCAGCGTTCGCCCTCCAAGGATTTCTTCTCATCGCGCTTGCTGAATCCAATGCGCCGACATTCGTCGATTGGTACGTTCTCAATATTCAGGGACTCTTGGAGGATTTCTGGAAGCTCGCGTATCTCGTGGGAGTCGCTGGGTCCGCATTTAATGTGCTCTTGCCTCTAGCTCTCATTGGGTTTGTGATCGCGATATTTAGACGGGATATTTTCAAGAGATCGTGGGGGAAATATTACATACCACTTTTCCTTGCTGCGCTCCCGGTTCTCCTCTGGCCCATCTTTATTTCCCGCGTTCTATTCATCCAGTTCATCTTTTTTGTGCCCCTTGCGCTCTATGCCGTGGATGCCATTTCCACGCGTTTCGGAGCTCGTTTTCCTGCTCTTCCATACATCCTTTTGGCCCTACCACCTGCGGTCAGCATCGCCCTCTTTGGCCTAAGCGGAAATGGCTCATTATTTGACGTTTTTGGAAAAATCTTGCCTTTCGTGTAATATAGCCAAACTTGAAATCCATATGAAGAAACCATTAATCGGATTTATAGGACAAGGGTGGATCGGAAAGGCATACTCCGACAATTTCGAAGATCGCGGCTACGAAGTCGTGCGTTACTCGCTCGAGAAGCCGTACGTCCAAAATAAGGACAAGATTAAAGACTGCGACATCGTCTTTATTGCTGTCTGGACTCCGACGACGCCGAAAGGTTTTGATACATCGGTTGTTCGCAGTGTCTTGCCACTCGTAGGCAAAGGAAAGATCGCGGTCATCAAATCAACGATCCTTCCGGGCACAACAAATATGCTCCAGGAAAAATTCCCGGACATCATCGTGCTCAACAGCCCTGAATTCCTTTCGATCTCTTCGCACGTGCACGATGCGGCGCATCCATTCGTAAATCTCATTGGTCTTCCTGTGCAGGACGCAAAACACTATCGTGCAGCTGAGCAGGTCCTCAGAATAATTCCGCGCGCGCCATATTCTGATATTTGTAAGAGCGTTGAGGCGGAGATCTTCAAGTACACGCACAATGCGAGCGGGTACACACAGGTCATCCTTTTCAACATCATGTACGAGATCGCGGAAAACATGGGAGCAAGTTGGGACGTCATCAACCGCGCGATACAAGTAGACCCACTCATTTCAAAACGTTATTCCAATCCGGTACATAAAAGCGGACGCGGTGCAGGAGGCGGCTGCTTTATCAAGGATGTTGCTGCACTTCGCACACATGTGAAGAAAGCTTTGCCAGGTAATAAGAACGCACTCAAGGTTCTCGAAGCAATGGAGGCAAAGAACATCGAACTTCTTACGTCCACAAACAAAGACCTCGATCTTCTTGAAGGCGTATACGGAAAAAAGGTATTGAAAAATAAGAAGGCGAAGGGTCGTAAAAAGTGAGATACTGCCCTCATGCGGCTTCTCATCTGTACTCAAGCAGTAGATAGAAACGAGCCGGTCCTCGGCTTCATGCATCGCTGGATCGAAGAGATCGCCAAAAGGAGCGAACATGTTGTCGTTATTTGTTTACGAGGAGGGGAGAGATCACTTCCAAAAAATGTAGAAGTTATCGTCCTCGGTGAGAGGATGAAATTCCTCCGCGCTCTCGAAGTGTGCTCGATTGCGCTTTCTCGGCGCGGCGAGTACGACAATGTGTTTGTGCACATGAATCAGGAATACATTCTCGCTGCAGGATGGCTGTGGAAACTCCTTGGAAAGAAAATGTATATGTGGCGCAATCACTATGCGGGGAACAAACTCACGGATATCGCGGCCGCGTTTTGTACAAAAGTATTCTGTACCTCACGATTTTCATACACAGCAAAATATAAAAAGACTACCCTCATGCCGGTTGGTGTGGATGCGGGTCGTTTCGCACCTGTTTCTGGCGTTACTCGCGTTCCTAACTCAATTCTCTTTCTCGCGCGTCTCGCTCCGTCAAAGCGTGTCCATATATTCGTCGAGGCGATGTCTCGGATCCTAAAGGGTAGTGTTTCCTTCACTGCCTCCATTTATGGTTCACCGCTTAAAGTTGACGAGGGTTATGCAATAGGATTAAAGGAGAAAGTGCAAAAGGACGGACTCTCAGGAATTGTTACTTTTGCTTCGCAGATCGCGAATCACGAGACGCCGAAGGTTTACAGCGCACACGATATTTTCGTAAATCTCTCGCCATCGGGCATGTACGACAAGACGATATTCGAAGCGGCCGCGTGCGGCGCGCTCGTAGTCGCGTCGAGCGGAGATTTCGCAGATCATGTCGATCCGCGGCTAGTGTTTAAAGATAACGACGCTGAAGACCTCTCTAAGAAACTCGGCGCTCTCCTCGCGCTTCCAGAAAGTGATAGAGAGGGATTGCGCCGCTCTCTCTCGGTTCTCGTACAGAAGAATACTCTTCCGTCCCTTATGGATCGTCTCGTAGCAGAGATGGCAAAATAGTATGTGTGGAATTTTAGGCATTACAGGCAAGCAGAATGCACTCGCGGAGGAGGCACTGAAAACATTTTCATACCGCGGTCCAGATGCGACGGCAGTTCTCTCGGATGAGCGCGCAACCCTCGGACACAATCGGCTTTCCATCATCGATCTTGATAAAAAGGCGAATCAGCCAATGTCAGGCGCGGACGACACGCTTCGCATTGTTTTTAACGGGGAAATATACAACTACAAAGAAATTCGCAGTGAATTAGAGAAGAAGGGTCACAAATTCCATACGAAATCCGATACCGAGGTCCTAATTTATGCCTACAAGGAGTGGGGGAAGGAGATGGTCACGCGCCTGCGCGGTATGTACGCCATTGCCATTCACGATCGTGGCGCAGATAAGCTCATTCTTTTTACGGATTACTCCAACATGAAGCCGATCTTCTACGCGACTGTGGGAGGTTCGTTCGCGTTCTCATCGGAGCTGAAAGGTATCGTGCACATGCTTAAGAAGACACACGTGCCTGTCGAGGTGGACAAAGATTCACTGGATCTCTATTGGGCGCTCGGGTATGTCCCGACACCTCGCACGATTTATCGCGGAATCTCACGCATGCCGCGACGAACAATTCTCACAGTGGAACTCAAAACTGGCGAGTTTTCGGAAGTGCAGTATGGAAAGCCAAGTGTCGCTGCGCCGACAGAAGATAATCTCAAAGCTCTCATCGAAAAGAAAGTTGAACAGCATCTTATTGCGGACGTCCCGGTCGGCCTCTTTTTCTCTGGAGGTACTGATTCGTCTGTAATCGCTGCAGTCCTCAAAAAGCTCGGCGTCCGACTCGAGGCATTTAGTTTGGAAATATCGGCGCGTCCAGAAGATCGCGAGTATTTCGAGAAGATCGCACAGCACATGGATCTTTCGATTCACAAATCATTCTTCGGTCCGAAAGAATTCGACGAGATATACCCTACCGTTTCAAAGTTTATTGATGAACCATTCGCAGATAGTTCGCTCTTCCCGACGTATTTCATCTCCCGCGAAGCGGCGAAGAAGGTAAAAGTAGTGCTCTCAGGAGATGGCGGTGACGAGTATTTCCTGGGGTATCCACGAAGTGTCGTCTTAAGTCGCATGGCGAAAGCCCCGCTTGATGGCGAGATGACCTGGCTCGATGCGCTTTACATAAAGACTCCGCGCTTCAGGAAAAAGGTAGGACTATTCGAAAAGCTCTTTGCGATATTCCGTCAACCGATTTCGTATTACCTTCTCACCATGTCGCCGACGAAGGATTTCCTAAATCCAGTACAGTGGAAAGCCGCAAAGCGTGTGCTCGCGAGCCGTACATCAGCACCGATTTCGCTCGATGCCGATAATTATCTTGAGAACGATTTATTGAGGAAAGCAGATCTCGCGACGATGTACAACTCCATCGAAGGTCGTATTCCGCTCCTTGATCCTGATGTTACGGCCGCCGCAGAAACTGCCATGCGATCACGTGTGCCGCTCAAAGAGAAAAAGCCGCTTTTAAAGAAGATCCTTGCAACGTATCTCCCGCCGGAATTGGTGTATCGAGGAAAGCGTGGTTTCGGTTTGGATATGGGAGTCTTTTTCTCAGAATCAAAAGTTTTGAAGGGGGAATTGGAAGCCGCGCTCGCGTTTCTGGCCCTTAAAGAGATACTCCCGTCAAAAGAGTTATTGCCACTTCCGGAGCTTACACTTCGACGTCCACAGCTCTGTTGGCAAATACTTATGCTCTATCACGCCATAAAGAACGCAGGAATTTAGTATGGAAAACAAAACCATTCTTTTTTTCATTAATGCACTTGCGGTGGGTGGTGCGGAGAAGGTATTCATTAAGCAAGCCGAGGCGCTCCGGAAGTCGGGATGGAATGTGCATTTTGCACTCGTTTTCCGAGAAGGTGATCTGCGCTCCAATCTCTCTCTTCCGAAAGAAAACGTGCACGTGCTCGGTATGCGTTCAATCTTCGATATTTTTGGGTATCTTCGAGCTCGTTCTCTTATTTCCAAACTGCGCCCGAATATCGTGTATTCCACGCTGAATGAAGCGAACGCGATCGCGCGCATACTTTCGCTGATCTCGCCTCGCTACGCACTCATCACTCGCGAAGCGAACATGGCGGACATAAAGCCGTCGATTTATAAGACTCTCGATAAACTTCTCGGGTCGCGTTCGAAGGTGATAATCGCGGTGTCCGAAGCGGTGAAGGATTCACTCGCCGCATATGCGCCATACCTCAAGGCGCGCACGAAGGTTCTCTATAACTCCGTAAATGTCCCAAGTGAAGCGCCAAATCGAGAATGGCCGCGAGGCGGGGATGTTAAGTTGCTTTCTGTGGGAAGTCTCGATGAGAAAAAGGACCACGAAATTCTCATACGAGCGCTTGCCCATCTTCCAGAACGATTTCACCTCACGATCATTGGGAAGGGGAAGCTTTTGTCGAAGCTTGAGAATGTCGCGGACAAAGTTGGCGTGCGAGGCCGTGTTAATTTCATGGGCGGAATTTCACCAAAAGATATGCCAGCACAATACGCAGCGCATCATCTATTTGTGCTTCCATCAAAACGCGAAGGATGTCCAAACGTTGTCCTCGAAGCGTATGCCGCCGCTCTGCCCGTCGTGGCGTTTGACATTCCTGGGATGAGCGAATTTGTCACCGAAAGTGCAGGAATTCTCGTGAAGGAACGAAACCCGCAAACTCTCGCCTCTGCCATCGAGCAAATAACCGAATCAGAGGAGAAGCTTCAGCAGATGGGGCAGGCAGGTTACGAACTTGTGAAAAAGGACTATACTCTAGAGAAGAAAGTGGGAGAGCTCGAGTCAATTATTAAATAGAACACACCTAGTAAGGTTATGGTGTCCATTTGGTCAAAAATCGTAGCAGTCTTTACCTCCCTGCTTATCACTGTTGGGATCTACACAAATCCCACAGAAACAATTCCTGTACAGCCCGAACCGAATACAGTTGTTGAAGAAATGGACAAGACTTTACCAACGCAAACCACTGATGAAAAATTGCCGATCCAAATCGCAGGGGATTCAATTAAAGTAGATGAAGTTCAGTGGGCTTTCGTCGTAAATAATACGCCCGTAACATCCGTGCCTTCCGCAAATTCGGAATGGGCTATTCGAATAACAATACCGTCTTTACAATCGGGAGGTCTCGTATTTAGTACAGAGGATTGGATGGAGTCCCCATCAGTATACGAGAAACAATTGTTGAATCTAAGAAATAATTTATTAAACAGTAAGAGTGCAGATATTGCTCGTTGGAACCAGATAATTGCAAGCGGCGAGGCAGACAATGTGATCGCACAAATTCGAGTCGAAATTCTCCAAATCGATGGACCGCTCGGAGAACGCAAACAAGCGTCGTCCTCTAAGACGCTATTTGAAGGATTGCTGCGAGATAATGCTCAAATCTGGGGGATGCTTGGAAAGACAGCGACGCCAGAACAATTAAAGGTTTTAGAACCCCTATGGGAGTCCCTTATCTCTATTTCGGAGGCCAAACTATTTATTCTTGATCGTCATGTGCAGGTCAAACAAAAATTGATCGCCGCGATAGATTCGAATGATATAGAAAATATACTTGTCGCCGAACGCGACGATAAGACCATGGAACTCATATATTCGTGGCACGTAGACGGCTACAACAAGCTGAATGATAAGGAGCTTGCTTTGAAGAAAGGTTTCGGTCTCCCGAATTGAGAGTAGGGTGCAGGGATCATTTCTTCTCCTCGTGATATTCCTCCTCGGTGTTGATGGCCCAGAGGTTTGTTTATGGAGTCAGACGCCGATCAGTGAATAATCGTTTGAGTAGTCCGAAAAGTGTTGTCTCGCCACGTCCGAAAAAGAGTAGAAGAATCGCGGAGCAATAGACAACAAAGTCTTCGACTTCCCACACATGTGATTGAATGAGCATGGCAGTGACAGACGCCATAAAGAAAAGCGAGATAAAGATTGTTGTTATTCGTGGCACGTAGCCGAGTATAAAGACGATTCCAAAAAGCATTTCAGCAAAACCAGTACTTAATACAAACAGGTTATCGGAAAACCACGGGAAGAGAGGCATCATAAAGTTCCACGGGTGTTCAGCAAGGAATTGCAAACTCCATTCGGGATACAGTAATTTCTCTGTAAAGGCGAGGGTAATGAGTGAAATCCCCGTACCAATTCGCACGATATCTAAGGCGTATATTTTAAGAAACGCGGGTATCGATTTGGTTGATGAGTGAATAATGAAAAAGTACGCGGCCAGTGAAAATAGAATCGCGTTTTCAAGCACAGCCTCAAGACCGTGAGGGAGTGTTACAAGCGCACATAGAATTAAAAGGCAGGCAGTTGCAATGCGGGGGAAGAGATTCAAAATAAGCAAAATTCCGATAACAATTTGTGCGACTTTCAGGACGACAAGAACCGGATCGTTTACTTCAATCGATGGCATTATGACAACGTTCCAGAAAAGACCAACGCTCACCAGAAAAATACCGAGCACAGCCTGTGCAACTCGATTAATGATGTTTCTGTGGGTTGCTACGAATACTTCAAGCGTACGTATTGGCCGCGAATGTGCATCTATGAATAGTGCAGCAATTATCACAATCAACCCGATTGCACACCATGCTAAGACTTCAGGGCTTTGCCATGAGTAAAAATCAATCGTCCCATGCTTGCCTTCAATAATCTCTTCGCTCTCTTCTACGAGCCACTTTGCATGCGCGAGTGCAATCGCAGGTATGCTCAAAATTGCAACTACCGAAGCAGAGAAGACTTTTATACCTATTTTCATTCCAATATCTTAACACCACATAACCACATAAGATGGGTAAAAGCAGACAGTAACACTCACTTCTTCTCCTCGTGATACTCCTCCTCGGTGTTGATGGCCCAGAGGTTTGATTTGTTGGTTATGCCTGCAGCGATGTTATCGACCGCGGTCATTGCGGCTAGCATGGAGTGGTCCTGATTGTTGTAACGGTGCATACCGTTGCGTCCCACAGGGAAAAGATTCGTAAATGTATCGAGATAGGCACGCACCTGGGGGAACTGCTCATACGCACCGAAGTAGGCCGGGTATGCTTTCGGTTGGCGGATGACGGTGCCATCGATGATTTTAATACCTTGTCTTACGCCGATTTTCCCTAGCTCCTCTTCACCAAGTTTGATGAGATCAGCATCTTTCATATTCCAGAGCTTATCGCCCTCGTTTACGAAATACTCGAGCCCGATCCAGCCATTTTCTTGATTTGCGACAAGCTTAGGATGCCAGTTGTGGAAGAGTTGAATGCGACCCACGTGAACTCCCGGCTCGTGCACGTACATCCAGGTGTCCGTAAGAGGTGAGCCGTCTTTTTCAGTCGGTCGTTTCTCCAGCAGAAGTCCGACAGTGAGGAAATCACGGTACTGCAATTTGCTCGCTATGTTTTTAATTTCGGACGGGGCGGTCGGCATCATAGAAAGTAGATAGCGAATATCTGCGGTCGAAAATACGAAATCCGCAGGAATGCTTTCTTTCTTTCCATTCTGTTCAATTGTCACAGAGGCGATTCGGTTACCTTCTATCTCTAGATTGGTGACTTTCGTACCCATGCGCACTTCGCCGCCCATCTCTTTCACTTTTTTAGCGGCAACTTCCCACATCTGACCGGGGCCATACGTCGGATACAGAAATTGCTCGATGAGAGAAGTCTCGACGCCTTTACCTGCAAGAGGGCCGACGCGCGCGAGCTTTTTCACCGCATGCACAACAGCTTTCTTTATGGAGAGCCCCTTCACGCGCTGTGCGCCCCATTCCGCCGACAATTCAGTGCAGGGAACACCCCACACCTTTTCCGTATAGGATTTAAAGAATGTCTCATACAGTTCGCGACCGAAGCGGTTCAAGAAGAAGTCCTCAAGTGTTTTCTCAGGACGAATAGGAAGCAGTGCGGCGAGCGTGTACGTGATGCCGATTTTTACCACCTTGATCGGCCCAAGCTTCCACAGCGTATCGAGAGAAAGTTCTATCGGATATGCAAAAAGTTTTCCGCCGTAGATTATGCGCGTTTTTCGGGGGCGAACTGTCATGACATTCTCGCCGTCTTTTTCTGTCGCTTCTTTGAGTCCGGCGGTGAGTGCGCGCGTCGTACGCTGATATGTAATCTCGGCACCCTTTTCCGCGCGCACAGGAAGCATCTCTGCCCACCATTTCATTACACGATCTGATTTTGAAAAGAACCTGTGTCCACCGATGTCTATGCGATTGCCTTTGTAATTAACTGTTTTTGAAATACCACCGACATATACGGGATCCATTTCGATCACGATCGGATGCACATCAGTGCGTTTTAGAAGCTCGAATGCGGCTGTGAGTCCTGCGGGACCCGCGCCTATGATGACCGCGGTTTTTTTCGCACTCATGTTAGGCGCGGAAGAGGAGCCACTTTCGTGCTCCAAAATTCCATGAGAAGACGACGATGACGCTTGCGAACTTCGAGATCATGAAAAAGAAACCAAAGAGGTCTGTGAAAAGCCAGAGAATAAGTTCGTTGAGTCCAAGGCCGATAAGGCCGATGACCGCGAATATCAAGAATTCTGCCTTCCAATTTCGTACCGCACGCTGATCAAAAACCCAGTAGATACTTAAGAAGTATATGAGAGTGAGACCTAGCGTGAACGCGATCGCGCCAGAATAGAGGTAAGGAACTTCAAATACGCTCGTGAGTACCCAAAGAACACCCGCGTCGACGATAAGAGCTACCGCAGAAGCCGCAAAATAGCGGATGAACTCATGGATGCCTTTTGAGCCGGCAACTGCGAGGGCAGTATTCGATTCCGCTTCAGGGGTCGTTACAATGTCCGATTCGGCCATATTCGCTTCATTATAGCCCTGACGATGAAGACTGCCGAATACGCCGCGGCGACCCACAGCATTGGCTCAATAGGTAGGCGATAGCGTGGCTGGGACACTGGGCTTGTGATGACGGCGTTCGCGAGAATGATGAGGACGGTGAGAAGAAGAAATAGTCGCACGTATCCTTTGGCAAAGAGTGGACTTATGAACGCGAGCGCAAAAAGAATGACCCACAGAAGTCGCTCAAGTGTGATGGGCCATGAGCTAAGAATATTTCCCATGACGCCGCTCCAGTCTTTGGCGCGTACAAGTTCGCCGAGCGATGTACCACTCGGAGTGATAAGTGGAACCCGAGCTGAAGAATCGCTTGAGATCGTTGCTCCGATGACGTTGAGTCCGCTACTAATGAAGAACGGAATCGTGCGCGAAAAATGAAATCCAACGTACGACATGAATCCTTCTTTAAGAAGATGCTCTTTCGCGATTGCACCGAGTTCATCTGCATACGAGAAACTCTTGTGTGTATCAAACGCAGAGCCGCCCATAGGTGCGAGGATTGTCTCCCGCTCCTCGTTCACCGAGGAGCCGTGTTTCCACGCGAGGAATTCTGGGACGTTGTAATAGGCAAGATTGTACGCAGAAACCGACGAGAGTGAGAAGTGTCCGGCGACGACATAATTGCGTAGCATCCACGGCACAAGAACTGCAGCGAAAAGTGCGAAGGCAACGAGAGCCTTTATGATTCGCTCTCGCACGAGAGTCCCCTGCGGCGCAAAGAAAAGAATCGCGGCAAAGACAGGAAGCGAAATGTAGAGTCCGAGTGGTCGCACGAGTGTCGCAAGTCCCAGAATTGCACCGATCGCGACTGCGAGACGGTACGAATATTCTTGTGGGAGCTTGAGTAACAAAAGCATAGCCGCCGCAAACATAAGTGTGTAGAGAACATCTCCGCCCATACCTGTGATGGTTTGAAGAACGAGTGCGGGACTCACACCAACACAGAATGCAAGAAAGAGAGCGAGACGGTGTCGCAATTCAACCCTCCGTGCAAAAAGATAAGCAACAGCGCCGATTCCGGCTGCGAGGACAGACTGCACGAAGAAAAGAAACCAGAAAGAACCATTCGATATAAAAAGCGCGAGCGCCACGAAGAACGGATATCCAGGAGTACGAAATGTTTCTGGCTCGGCATCTTTCGATAGTACGAACGCTCCATTTTGCAGGAATGACTCACCAAGTTTTATGTATTGCCCTGAATCTTGCGAAAGTATCCGCTCTTTAAAATCAATCCCATGGCGATTATAAAAACTGATGGTGAGCGCAAGGAAGGCAAGATGTACTGTGACAACGACCAAAGAAAGTATTACAAGCTGGCGAACCTCTCGTTTTTGGATGTTGAACATGAGGGACTAGCTTTTCTTTACGCACTTGAAAATAAGGCGCTTCATTTTCTTGTGGAGGAATGGGAGAAAGAATGCTGCGAAGAGTTCTACCTTGTGCTTCCAGCCGTAGTAGTACAAATTGTCCGACCCCTTGTAGCGAGCGATAGTAAGTCCGTGCCTCTCCAGAAGCGAACGCACTTCTTCGAATCTGAAATAATGATCATCGATCGGCTGCATTTTCTTGTTGCGGATCTTGTCGTAGAAATCATACGAAGCCCAGTCGCGATTTGGGACTGTGACTATTGCAGTTCCACCTGGCTTTAAAACGCGGACGAGTTCTGAGACCGCTTTGTCAAAGTCGAGCATGTGCTCGAGGACCTCGGTCATAAAGACGACATCAAACATGGCGCTCTCGTAAGGAAGTGCTTCTGCATCGCCGACGCGGAGATCAGCGTCGGGGTTTGCCTTTTTCGCTTCCTCGACAAGTTTTGGGGCGATGTCGATGCCAAAAAGTTGCTGCGATGAGGTACGCGGCACTCTTTTGAGGAGTGAGCCGACACCACAACCAATGTCCAGGATCTTGCCGCTGTAAGAGCCGTGCATAGCGATACAGCGATCATAAAAGCCCGTTTCAAGGCCCATTTTATGCACGATAGCGTCGTACCCTGCCGCAATGTCTTGTTTACTTATGTTCCGACCTTCCTCCATATGATTTTCGTCATAATAGCACCCGAGTCTCAATTGGCGGGCGCGTGGTATAAATCCTGTACCACTATGGATAGGGATACGAAAAACAGATTCGCGTTTGGCAAGAATTGGCAGAAATTTCTTCCAAATATCACCGACGAGCGAATAGAGAAGGCGAAGAAGTCTCTCACGAGTTTTCTCGGGATGTCTGATCTTAAGGGTAAGACTTTCATCGACATTGGAAGTGGCAGCGGGCTTTCTTCATATGCGGCATTTCAGCTTGGCGCGGACCGCATCGTGAGTTTCGACTACGATCAAAATTCTGTCGCTGCGACAAGAAAAATGTGGGAGAAGGCAGGGAAGCCGCAGAAGTGGAATGTAGAACAAGGATCAGTCCTAGATACGGAGTATTTGAAACAGCTCGGCACATTCGACATCGTGTATTCGTGGGGAGTTCTTCATCACACGGGAGACATGTGGAGCGCAATCAGGAATTCCGCGAACATGGTAAAAACTGGTGGCCAGTACTACATTGCGCTCTACAATAATGTGGAAGGGCGACTCGGTTCTCGTAAGTGGTTACTCATCAAGAAGATATACAATCGCGCACCGAAGATAGGGAAATTCATTATGGACTGGATCTATATTTTTATCTTCCATATTCTTGCGAACTTGCTGCGTTTCAAGAATCCGATTACTGAGATGCGCGCGTACGGAAAATCTCGCGGTATGCACTGGCGAGAAGATGTAAGCGATTGGCTCGGCGGATATCCGTACGAGTACGCTTCGTCCGGCGAAGTCTTCGCGTTTATGAAAAAAGAATTTCCAACGTTCACACTCACTAATTTGAAAACGACATCGAGCATCGGGAACAATTGGTTCCTCTTCAAACGAGCATGATATTTCTTCGTAGATTTCTTCTTATCTTTTTTTCTCTTTTTGCTCGGTTTGTCCCGGGGAAGAGACTCACGGTGCTTCTCTATCATTCGATTTCTAACGATTCGTGGCACTACGCGGTGCGTGTGGACGAATTCCGGAAGCAGATGAGATACATTGCGGCTCACGCTGATGTTGTCCCAATTTTCACAGTACTCGAGTATGTAAAGGGAAAGAAACTCACGCGAAATGCAATCGCCGTGACATTTGATGATGGGTACCGTGACTTCCTCACAAATGCACTTCCTATCCTTAAGGAATTCAATATTCCTGCGACGGTCTTCATGTCCCTGACGGAAGCAGATAAGAAAGAGGTTGGGTCGGACAAAGAACTTTTGCGCGAAGAAGATGCAGCCGCGTTGAAAGATCCGCTGGTGAATTTAGCGAGTCATGCTCTCACACATCGAAAATTGACGCGACTCTCTCCTGCGGAATTGCATCATGAGCTCACGCATTCGCGCGAACTCATAACGGAGCGGTTCGGGCAGACTGTGGAACAGTTGGCGTATCCGAAAGGAATGTTTTCAAAGGATGTTGTTGAGGCCGCGCGCGGAGCTGGGTACGAAGCGGCATTTACGACCGAACCTCGCTCCGTTCGGATGGGGGAAGATCCGTACACTCTGCCACGCGTAGAGGTCCATGCGACGACGTCCCTTCCGGAATTCAAGGCACGCCTTACGCGAGCAGCAGATTGGTACAACGCGATTCGTCGATTCTTTTAATTGCCAATGGTCTTCTAAATGATAGAGTTTGACGTGTTAAATCGCGGGTAGATTGCACGCTTTTGTAACCAACACATGGCCAACACAGAGACCAAGAAAACAGTCATTGTGACCGGCGGGGCCGGCTTTGTTGGTACGGAATTAATAGGTCTACTTCTTCCAAAGTACCGAGTTGTCTCGCTAGATAACTATTTCCTCGGCAAGGAATCTAATCATGTGCCAGGTGCTGAGTATATAAAAGGACACACGAAAGATATTGCACAGCTCCTCGGTGACGAGAAGCCGGTCATTATCTTCCATCTCGGAGAATACTCTCGTGTCGAGCAGAGTTTTAATGATATCGAGCTCGTGTGGAAATCGAATGTTGAGGGCACGTTCAGTGTTTTTGAATTTTGGAGGAAACTAAATGCAGCGGGGCACACATGCAAACTCGTGTACGCGGGATCTTCGACGAAGTTTGCCGATGGTGGGCTTGGGCGCGATCAGAGTCCGTACGCGTGGATGAAAGCAACCAACACAGAATTGGTCATCAACTACAGCGCGTGGTTCAAATTGCCGTATGCGATCACGTACTTCTACAATGCGTATGGTCCGCATGAACTCTCTGAAGGTCAGTACGCATCGGTTGTCGGAAGATTCAAAGAGCTTTTTTGGAAAGGGGAGCCAATCACAGTCACGATGCCGGGGACACAGCGCCGTAATTTCACGCACGTAAATGATCTCGCACGCGGACTTATGATGGTCGGAGAAAAAGGGGAAGGTGACGGCTACGGACTCGGCGCACCTGATTCATACACCATCCTCGAGATTGCACAGATGTTTGGTGGCGAGATAAAAATGCTTCCAGAGAGAAAGGGGAATCGTATGGAATCACAACTCGATACCTCTCGAGCGCAGAAAGAATTTGGATGGAAGGCAGAACATACGATCAAAGAGTATATTGAGTCTCTGAAGAAGCAGAAGAAAAAGTAATATGAATAAAATTCCGTGCACAGTCGGGATCCTTACGCTGAATTCTTCGAAAACGCTTCGTCGCTGTCTTGACTCCGTAAAAGATTTTGACGAAATCATTATTTGCGACGGAAATAGCACAGACAATACACTCGACATCGCACGCGAATACGGCTGCAAAATAGTGAAGCAGTACGATTCTGACGAGCCAAACCTTCGCTGTGAGACAGACAAAGCGAACGTGCGTAACCGAAATATGGAAACAGCGCGGAATGATTGGTACGTGTACCTCGATTCTGATGACGCGCTCTCGAAAGGAGTAGTCGAAGAGATCCGCGCTATTGCGACGAATCCGGATCCCCCATTTCTCGTGTACAAAATGCCGATGCATACATTCATCGCAGGGCGCGAAATCAAATATTCTTCAAGCTACCCAAGCTATCAGAATCGTTTCTTCAATAGAAAGACAGGTGCGATATTCGTGAAGCCGGTGCATGAACGCATTAAATTCGATCCCGAAAAATATGCGGTAGGAACTCTGCAGAACCCATACGAGATCCACGTTTCCGCAGAACGTGCGAACAGCGCCCGCGCCTACTACTCGTCGTACGTGGATTTTGAGATGACGAAATGGGAACCACGCGCATCTTTCTTTGCGTATCTGAAGTGGGTCTATCGGTGGCCAATACGCGGTCTTGGACGCACAGTCATTTACGCTACGAGAAATTATCTCTTTCACGGATTTAAGCACTCACTCCCAGTCAAAACGGAACTTTTTAAAGCGTGGTACTACATTTCCATGATCGGACAGACATTCCGGAAACAGCTCGGCATGTAGACCTGCATGCTTTTTAATTCCTTCGACTTCGCGATTTTTTTTGGGGTCTTCGTCGTCCTCTATTTCGCGCTTCGATCCCGGGTGCGATATCAAAATCTACTCCTCCTTGCGGGCAGTCTTTTCTTCTACTCCTGGTGGGACTATCGCTTCCTTGCCCTCATTCTCATCATAAGCGTCGGCGTGTACCTTGCGGGGAAAAAGATCGCAGAGCTGCCGGATGGTCCGAGAAGAAAATGGTGGCTCATAGGATCGATCGTTTTCAGTCTTTCATTTCTAGCGTTCTTTAAGTATTTCGATTTCTTTATTCAAAGCACTGCAGAAGTCCTTCAATTTTTCGGACTTTCCGCAAACCTCCACGTGCTCGGCATACTCCTCCCCATCGGTATTTCGTTTTACGTGTTTGAAGCGGTGAGCTACGTGGTCGATATATATAGACGCAATAGCCTCCCTGCGAAACGCTATACGGATTTCCTGCTCTTCCTCTCATTCTTCCCGCACCTTGTCGCGGGTCCGATCATGCGCGCGAAACAGCTCTTGCCGCAGATAGAAGCGCAGAGAGTGGTGACGGTCGCACTTTTTCACGAAGGGACCTACCTATTTTTGTGGGGACTTTTCAAGAAAGTGTTCGTAGCTGATAACCTAGGAAAGTTCATCGTCGACCCTGCGTTCGCATCGGGGGACCTGACAGGATTTGGGTACATGATCGCGCTCTACGCGTTCGGATTCCAAATATATGCGGACTTTTCGGGATACACCGACATGGCGCGCGGCATTGCGAGATGGCTCGGATTTGATCTGCCGCTCAACTTTGACGCGCCGTACTTCTCACGAAACCCCAGCGACTTCTGGAGAAGATGGCACATTACGCTTTCAAATTGGTACCGCGATTACGTGTATATACCGCTCGGCGGAAATCGCGGCGGTGTATGGAAGACGTGTATCAATCTCATTCTCACGATGCTTCTTGCCGGACTCTGGCACGGAGCGAGTTGGACGTATGTGGTATGGGGCGGCTACCAAGGACTTCTTCTTGCAGGACATCGGCTCTGGATCGCGCTTAATGAACGTGCGTCTTCGATTAAACGGGTGACCGCGATATTTGGCACTGCCGGGGCAGTAATTCTAATGCTGCAGGCGACGATGATCGGCTGGCTTCCATTCCGCGCGCAAAGTTTCGAACAGGTGCGTGATATCGCAAGTGCAATCCTGTTTAATTTCGCTCCGACTGCGACACCACTCAAGCCATTTTTGATGCTCGTATTCTTTTCGGCGATCCTTCTCATCGCGGAATTCTTCCAATACCGATTGAAGTCACCATTCATACTATGGGGAGCACCACTCTTAATCCGCGTGATTGCGTATCTTCTTGTCATCTACTCGATTTTTGTCTTTGGCGTCCTTGCCGGCACGCAATTCATTTATTTCCAATTTTGATCCTATGATTTCGAAAGCAGCAACTGGCACCATTCTCCTCATCATTCTCATCGAGTTTGGGATTGGTTTTTTTGTACCGCGTTCCGAATTCCTTTATCAATTGAGTAGACCGCTCGATGATGATGAGTTCAGATTTGCACACCGCCTCATTTCAGAACCAGGCGCTGTCTTTATTGTCGGATCAAGTCAGGCACGTGAGGATTATGATACCGAGGCGCTCTCAGAGAAACTGGGTGTTTCAGTTAAGAATCTCGGGCTTTCTGGCGCCAGCTTCCTTGATTGGTACATGCTCTCAGGCGATTTGATAGAAGAAGAACCCTCCACCATCATCTTTACTACCTACATCGGTGACATAAACGGATCAATGATCTTCAATCCGCTTCGCTTTGATATTGGAAAGGGGATCGAAGTTGCACGAGGAGACATCTTTGCGATGAGAGAGGGAATGTTCCGCGGCCTCGTCGCGGAGATCCTCCCAAGCTTTCGGTATCGAGATATTTTTTCTCACGCAATGTATCGCTCTCTCGGAGGTAATACTGAATACGTTGAGTACGGCGCAATTCAAAATCCCCCGGAATATTTCAAAAACGAACTACAAAATGCCAAGGTGCGGCACACGCTATCCTCGGATGCGGCGCGCCAAAGAGAGATGTTCTTGAAATTCGCGAGAGACATACACGAAAAGGGAATTACGCTGATCATAGTGCGCGGCCCTCTGTATCCGGGTTTTGAAAGATTTGTAGACCCTGCGCTCGAGGATTACTATACAGATACGCTCATGCAGGCATCAGAAGAATTCGGAGCGGTCTATGTGAAGGAAGAAGAGCTGCCGCGTTTCAGTCCGTCTGACTTTGCAGACTTCACACACTTGAATAGCGTGGGACGAGCTAAGATGACCGAAAGAATAGCACAACTGATCCCACTACAGTGATATGCAACTACCAACACTTTCAGAATTAAAGATGTCGATAAGCTCGTTCATCGAACGAGAGAAGATTTCTTGGCGCACACTTTTCTCTCCGCTAGAGATGCTCGCGATCATGAATCGTTATCGATTCATCCATTTTCTCGTGATTGGTGGGACTGGGGTCGTCATTAACCTTGGCGTCACCTGGTTTCTCACTACGTTTTTCTTTGGGCTTGAGGACTACTTCACCGCGTACATCTGTGGACTCATAGCGAATCTCTTATTTAATTTTGTGTTGTATTCGAAAGTGGTATTCGGTACATCGCGTGATCACACTCGTCGCCTCATCGTGTTCATGATCTACTCGATTTGTATGGCCTCCTTCCAGGCGTGGCTCGTGAGTGTTCTTGTGCCACTAATTGGTCTGAAATTCTATCTTATAGTCATCGCAGGGGTTATCGGCTTCTTCTCAATCGTTAATTTCTTTATATTCAAGCTCTCACTCTTCAAGGAGCGCCTCCTTGGTTCGGAAGGTTAAAGAGTAGTACACTTCTCTTCATGAGCACAAAGCGGCTCCTTATCATTTTCGTCGCACTCGCGATCTTCCTTCGCCTTGGATCCCTTGGTTTTGCTCTCTCGCACGTAGGGGTTGATTACCTCATATACGGGGATGCCAACGAGTACCTGATGTTTGCAAAGAACATGTCGGAGGGACATGGCTTTGCGTCGCTGCAGGATGGGGAATATGTACCACAGGTATTCCGCGCACCCGGACTTCCTTTCATCCTCACGCCATTTATGGGACTTGAGGATGGTCTCGTCATCTATCTCGTACTTCTTTCGGTTATTGCTGGTGTCCTCGTGCCGCTTCTCGTATACGGTATTGGTAGAAGAATATTCAACGAGAGGGTGGCACTAATTGCGGCGGCGATCGCGGTCATTGAGCCAAATTTTGTGTTCTACAGTTTCCTGCCGATATCAGAAATGCCGTTCATGCTATTCATGCTTGGAGGTTTCTATTTGGCACTCAGGTCATTCGAAATTAAGAAAGCTCACATCGCGCTCCTTACGACATTAGTTGGCGGACTTCTCCTTGGGTACTCACTTCTCATTCGTCCGCAGTTACTGCAGGTATTCGGCGTACTGTGTGTTGCGCTTCTCGGGTATTTCCTCGTACGAAAAGAATGGAAGACGTCTCTCCGCGTAGGTGTACTAATTGTAGGAATCGCGCTCGTCATTTCGCCATGGATGCTGCGCAATCATTCGCTCACGGGGACGTTCGCACTCTCTGGGCTCGGCTGGCGCAATGTGTACACGAATTATCTCGGTAGCGTTCGTGCACTCGAAAACAAATCATCATTCGATGATGAGAAGGTAGCGCTTATACAATCCGCGCGCGAGGCGGGGATTGATGTGGGAAATCCTGCGAATGCCGATATTTTGCGCGATATGACGATTCCAGAGTTGTGGGAGAAAAAGGGGACGGTTTTGAAGCTTGAGACTTTTCTCCTCGCATCTTTCGTCATGCATGACGGGTACTACTACACATTCAGACGCTTTGGTTTTATTCCTGACGACAACAAAGGAGCGGGACATTCAGTATCATTCGCGCTTCTCTCGCAAGGCGTCGACGGTATCCCTGTTGTATTTGCAGAATTGAAGCGGCAATTCTTTATTCCGATCGCGGGCAGACTATTCACGATAGGTACTGCGATACTCGCACTCGTTGGAGCGTGGCTTATGCGAAGGAATCCATGGACGTATTTCCTCCTTTTAGCGATCGGAATCACCGCGCTCGCGTCGACCGCCATTGGCTTTGGTGTCGAAGCGCGAATGCGATTCCCGGTTGCTCCGTTTATTTTCTTGCTTGCCGGAGTAACGATTGCGCGCCTATACTCATGGTATGAGACTAGATATTTGCATCCCCGCGTATAACGAGGAGGATGTGATCGAAGATGCCGCAAGAAGTGTGGTGGCCTCTCTTCGCGCAATCCGGGGCGCTGACATGCGCATCGTCGTCGTTGATAACGGTTCGACTGATAAAACCGCTGAACGTGCGGCCTCAGTTTCTGGCGTCTCTGTCATGACAATTGCAGAGCGCGGCAAAGGGGCTGCAATTATCGCCGCTGCAAAGGAATCACGTGCGGACTACTTCGGATTCATTGATGCGGATCTCTCGGCAAGTCCGGATGATATTGGGAAGCTTCTTAAGGTGATAGAAGAGAGTGAAGCCGACATCGCGGTTGGCTCGCGACTTCTGAATAAGAAGATCGTACAGCGTGAATGGCTCCGAACTCTGTCGTCACATGTGTTCAATGTTCTCCGCCGATTTCTTCTCGGTATCACGGTCAAAGATTCTCAATGCGGCCTGAAGGTAATGAATGGCCGTGGAAGAGAGGCGCTCGCAGAGTGTAAGGAGAGGGGATGGTTTTTTGATATGGAGTTTCTCATGCGCGCACAAAAGAATGGGTTAACAATACGTGAAGTTCCCATACAGTGGGACGAGCATCACTTTCCGGCGCGTCAAAGTAAACTTCGCTTTATTCGCGATGCTTTTGGCGGAGTTCGTGCAATGATACGTATTCGAAGGTCAGTAAATTCATAGACTCATGAAAATTACCTACGTCGCGTATGCCCGTATGCCAACCGAGAAAGCGCATGGCGTTCAAATCGCGAGTATGTGCTCGGCGCTCGCGAAAGCGGGAAATGAAGTGACGCTTCTCGTTCCGAAATGGTCCAATCATTTGAAAGAATCGGTTTTTGAGTACTACGGGATACCAAAAAATTTTACGATCCAATATGTCGATGCCCCTCAGATCGCTGGCGCCGCAGGGTATGTCTTGAGGGAAATATTCTTTGCATGGAATGTCAGGGGACATGTGACCAAGGAGAATAGTGACGTCGTACTTACGAGAAGTCCGTGGAGCACATGGACTCTCGGAAAGAAACACAAAGTGGTGTACGAGGTGCACGATATTCCTGAGAGAGTGCGCTTTCTGTGGGAGTTTTTGATACGAAGCGCGCGGGGTTACATTTCCACGAATCGCTTTAAAGCGGATGAATTGCAAAAGGCGCTGAAAATCACACAAGAAAAGATTCTCGTTGCTCCAAATGGATACGATGCGGAGCTCTTTGCGGGGACCGCGGACAAAGAGCAGCTTCGACGCGAACTCAATTTGCCAATTGGAAAACTGATCGCTCTCTACACGGGAAACGTCTACGGTTGGAAAGGTGTCGAGATTCTTGCCGGCGCAGCCAAATCGCTGCCGGAGATCACGTTCGTGTTTGTGGGAGGAACTGATCTAGATGTGGTGCGTTTCCGCGAGGCGCATCAGGATACAGAAAATATTACGCTCGTCCCGCACCAGCATCACAACACTATCCCGCGCTACCTTAAAGCCGCAGACGTGCTCGTCCTTCCAAACTCCGCTTCATCAATGGAATCACGTTTCTACACCTCACCAATAAAGCTATTTGAGTACCTCGCATCAGGTACTCCTGTCGTTGCTTCGGACCTGCCTTCGATACGCGAGATAGTAAGTGAGAAAGAAGTGCAATTTGTCTCGCCCGATGATATCGCTGCGCTTGCTGCAGCCATAAATAACGTATGTAGTAACAGAGATGCGGCCAAGGCACGTGCAGAAGTGGCTCGAGAGCTCTCCCTCCGCTACAGTTGGGAGACACGTGCACGTACGATTGTTGAATTTGTGGATAGAGTAGTGAAGCTTTGAAATAAGGCCAAAATACGCTAAACTTTGCGGCGCAATGAACGGGGCGTACTTAAAGGGGAAAACAGTGCTCGTGACCGGTGGAACGGGGACTTTTGGCTACGCATTCGTAAAGAGACTCCTAGAAACACAGGTTAAAAAGGTCATTATTTTCAGCCGCGATGAATTCAAGCAGCTTCATCTCCGCCGGGCTTTTAATGACAATGATCGTCTCCGCTTTTTCCTAGGGGACGTGCGAGATAAAGAGCGACTCACGCGCGCATTCAGCGACGTCGACATAGTAGTGCACGCAGCAGCCTTGAAACAGGTGCCTGCGCTTGAATACAATCCGACCGAAGCGATCAAGACGAATGTGCTCGGTACCCAAAATGTGATCGAAGCAGCCCTCGACGCGGGTGTAGAGAGAGTCCTCGTCATTTCATCCGACAAAGCAGTGCATCCAGTAAATTTGTATGGAGCAACGAAGCTCTGCGCAGAAAAGATAACAGTTCCTGCAAATATCTATCGCCGCAGTGGAGAGACGAAGCCACGCTTCTCTGTCATGCGATACGGCAACATTCTCGGCAGCCGAGGTTCGTTCCTTGAGCTCATAGAAAAACAGCGCGAAACTGGCGTGATCCCTCTTACCGACGAGCGCATGACGCGCTTTTGGCTTCGCATCGAGCAAGTAATGGAATACGTACTTGAAGCGCTCGATACCATGCACGGCGGCGAGATTTTCGTACCGAAAATGGAGAGTTTGAAAGTCGTTGATGTTGCAAAGTACCTTGCGCCTGAATGCGAGATTAAAGTCGTCGGGATCCGTCCTGGTGAGAAACTCCACGAGATGCTTGTGACGGAGCATGAGGCAAAACGCACGTACGACATAGGCAACATGTACGCGATTCTTCCTGAGCAGATACAGTTTGATAATGAGCAGACACTCAAGGGAAAATTGGTTCCTCCAAATTTCACGTACGTCAGTGATGAAAATCTTTTCCTCCGAACGATCAAAGATGCTCCTCGAATCGTCTCGGGCATCTCAGCCACACCTCTCAAAGCCGCTCCGCGCCAGAGCGCAAAGAAAGGCCGAAGGGTAGGTGCAAGGCGATAAGCTTGTGATCCCGTATTCAAGACAAAACATCACTCCCGCTGACATCAAGGCGGTCGTTAAGGTTTTAAAATCGGACTTTATAACACAGGGTCCGAGTATCCTCGCTTTTGAGAAAGCGCTTGCTCGTACCGCGGGAGTACAACATGCAGTCGCATACTCTTCTGGAACCGCAGCACTGCACGGTGCATATTTCGCGGCGGGAATCGGAGAGGGTGACGAAGTGATTGTGCCTGCGCTTACGTTCGCTGCAACAGCGAACGCAGTCCTTTACGTTGGCGCCAAACCAGTATTTGCTGACATTGATCCTGAGACAGGCAATATTGACCCGAAGGATGTGGAAAAGAAAATCACCGAGCGCACGAAAGCGATTGTTGCTGTCGACTATGCAGGTCGTCCTGCGGATATTGAAGAAATCGCGGAGATCGCGCGAAAACACAAACTACTTTTCATTGAAGACGCGGCGCACTCTCTTGGTGCGACGTACAAAGGAAAGTCGGTCGGCGCACAGGCGGACATGACGATGTTTAGTTTCCATCCCGTTAAATCCATAACGACAGGCGAGGGCGGCGCGATTGTGACAAATAGCGAGACGTTTTTCAAAAAGCTTGTGGCATTTAGGACACATGGCATTGTGAAAGACAAAACGCTTTTCAAAAAGAATGATGCGCCAGCTTGGCATCAGGAAATGCAGATGCTTGGGTTTAATTACCGACTCACCGATATGCAGGCAGCCCTTGGACTCTCTCAAATGAAGAATCTAAAAAAGAATGTAGCGAAGCGACGCTCGCTTGCGAAGCGCTACCACGCGCTTCTTAAAGATACTCTCGGCGTCACACGTCCGCTTCCTGAGAGCGCGTATGAGACTTCCGCATGGCACTTGTATCCGATACGAGTTCCCGCGAACTCGCGCAACGAAATATTTGACGCACTTCGGAAAGCGCAGATTGGCGTCCAAGTACATTACCCGGTGGTGTATCTCCATCCGTACTATCAGTCCCTCGGGTACACAAAGGGACTATGTCCAAACGCGGAAGCATTTTCTGATAGCGAATTATCGATACCACTCTTTCCAGGCCTTACACCCTCAGAGCAGAACAAAATTGTCCGCGAACTGCGCAAGGTCGTGTAAGGGTGTATCATCCGTCTCATGATTGCCGCCATTATTCAGGCGCGAATGGGTTCGACTCGCCTCCCTGGGAAGATCATGCTTCCCCTCGCAGGAAGATCGGTTTTGTCTCATGTCGTTGAACGCGTGAAGCGTGTGAAGGGGATTGATACGATTATCGTGGCGACGACGACTCTGCCGGAAGATGATGCGCTAGAAGCATTTTGCCACGCGGAGGGCTACGCATGTTTTAGAGGTTCCGCAGATGACGTACTCTCTCGCTACTATGAAGCCGCAAGAACAGTTGGAGCGACGGGCATTATTCGTATTACGAGTGATTGTCCACTTATTGATCCAGATACTATTGAACGCTGTATCAAACAGTACCAGAGCGGCGAGTATGATTACGTGAGCTCCTTTGTTCCGGATGAGCGGACGTTTCCTCGCGGGTTAGATACCGAGATATTTTCATTTGCTGCGCTCGAACGTGCAAATTCTTCTGCGAAAGAAAAATATGAGCGCGAGCACGTGACGCCATACATATGGGAAAATAAGAAAGGGGAATTCAACATAGGTCCGATGTTGAGGGCAATGCCGCCGTATGATCGCGCCGATGTGCGGCTGACACTCGATTATCCAGAGGACTATGAATTATTGAAGCAGCTGTATGATCGTTTTTATGTTAAAGAAAAACTGGTAAGCGTTCCCGAAGTTCTCAAGTATCTAAGTGAGCATCCCGAAATTCCTGCTATAAATGCATTTCGAGAGGCTGAATATCCTAAACAAGGAATAAGAGTATGAGTATCGCTATCGTCGATTATGGAATGGGAAATACGGGCTCTGTTAAGAGCGCACTCAAGCTTCTTGGCGCTGAAGGGGTGATCACCGCAAAGCCAGAAGATTTTAAGCGTGCTTCACACATTATTCTTCCGGGAGTCGGGGCGTTTCCTGATGGCATGAAGCGTGTAAAGGCATGCGAGGGATTCGAGGCTCTTGAGAAAGAAGTTCTCGAAAATAAAAAACCTTTCTTAGGCATCTGTCTTGGCATGCAACTACTTGGCGAGTACGGAGAAGAAGCGGGCGGCGCGAAAGGGCTTGGATGGATACCGGGGAACGTGCGGCGCTTAAAAGTCGATGAGGCAAAGTTTAGACTTCCACACATAGGGTGGAATGAAGTCTCGTTCACGGGAGAGTGCCCGCTCTTTACGGGAGTAGTTCAAAAAGATTTTTATTTTGTCCATTCATATGTACTTGAGCCGACGGACGCGAGCACAATAAAAGGTACCTGTACATACGGTGAGACATTCCCTGTGGTCGTCCAGAAGGAAAATATATTCGGCACGCAATTCCATCCAGAGAAAAGTCAGAAGAGTGGGATTACTGTTCTTAAGAATTTCATCTCCCTCTAAACATGCTTAAAATACGCGTTATACCTGCTCTCACTGTGAAGGATGCAAAGCTCGTGAAGAGCGTGCAGTTCCAAAACCACCGCAACATCGGCAACTACGTCGCCGCAGTACGCGTCTTTAATGCGCGCGATGTCGATGAGCTTATTTTTCTAGATCTCGACGCGCACGAAAAAGGAATCGAAACGTGGCTGCTCGAGGAAGTTACCAAGGAATGCTTTATGCCCGTCACAATAGGAGGCGGCGTGAAGACGATTGATGAAGTGCAGACACTGCTTTCACTCGGAGCGGATAAAGTGTCGGTAAATAGTGAAGCCATACGTCGGCCTGCGTTTATCACGGAAATTGCAGAGCGGTACGGAAGTCAGTGCGCTGTTGTATCTATTGATGTGAAAAAGATAGAAAAAGGATGGGAGGTTTTTTATGATGGCGGGACTCACGCAGCAGGACTCGACGTAATAGAGTGGGCGAAAGAGGTAGAGAAACACGGCGCAGGAGAGATACTTCTCCACTCGATTGATAGAGACGGCGTAATGGAGGGATATGATCTCGATCTCATTCGAAATGTCGCAGGTGCGGTTCGGATACCCGTTGTCGCGCTCGGTGGGGCCGGAAAAGTGTCGGATTGTGTTGAGGCGGTACGTGCCGGCGCGTCAGCGATAGCTGCCGCGAGTATTTTTCAATACACGGAGACCACGCCCCAGATAATAAAACAAGCACTCTCAGAGGCTGGCTTTCCGGCTCGAGTTCGGTAAGATTGGCGGAATGAGTTCGGCAAAAAAGGACACAAAGCAGATATCGGAGTGGGCGGGAGACATGGGCAAGCTCTACACCGATCGTAATCCGCAGTCGGTAGAAGAATTCGACCGTGTGTACCTAAAGGACTACAACGCGACGCGCACCTCGATGAATGAGGAGTTCCTCAGTGATCTTCCAAAGAACCTCAAGATGCTCGAGGTTGGCTCAAACGTTGGACTGCAACTCGAATTTCTTCGCCGCATGGGTTTTACGGGAGCGGAGGGAATTGAAATTAATGAATATGCGGTCGCACAGGCAAAGAAGATAAATCCCGAGGTCCGTGTTACTCACGGCTCAGGCTTCGACATTCCTTTCAAAGATGGGGAGTTCGATCTTGTGTTTACTTCTGGCGTCCTCATCCATATTTCGCCAAACGATATCAAGGACATTATTTCCGAGATGTACCGAGTATCAAACCGCTACATCTGGGGCTTTGAATACTACGCACCAAAGTACACAGAGGTAACATATCGCGGGAGCAAAGACCTTCTGTGGAAGACTGACTTCTGCGCATTGTTCCAGGAAACATTCCCAGATCTCGTTGTTGTAAAAGAGAAAAAGTATCCGATGACTGATGGCGTGAATGCGAGCCAGATGTATCTACTTGAGAAGCGCTCATAAACCATGTTCCGCTATTGCACTCGCTGTGTGATGCCAAATACAAAGCCGGACCTCTCGTTCGACGAGTCCGGAGTGTGTGATGCATGTTCATCTGCGGCAGTGAAGAAAGAAATAGACTGGAAAGCGCGTGAAGCAGAATTTCGTGAGCTTGTAGCGAAATTCAAGAATAAAAGTTGTTCAAACTATGACTGTGTGATCCCGGTTTCCGGCGGAAAAGATAGTCACTACCAGGCGTACATGGCGCGTCAGTACGGCCTAAATCCACTTCTGGTCAATTTTGAAGCGACGCTCCGTAATGATTTAGGCAGGAAGAATTTTGAGAACATTCGTCAGTTTGGCGACATGATCGAATTCAAAAAGAATCCTGAGGTGTACAAAAAGATGTGCCTCGAAGCGTTTCGCCGCGTCGGGGATCACGAATGGCCAAATCATATTGGCATATTCACATTTCCCATCCGTGCGGCGGTGCATTTCGGTATTCCGCTTGTTATTTGGGGCGAGAATTCGCAGCTTGAATACGGGGGTCCAAAAGCGGCGCGCATGAAGAATGTTCTCGATAGAAGATGGCTCGAGGAATTCGGCGGTCTTCTAGGACTTCGCGTCGACGATATGGTCGGCGTCGAAGGTATCACGAATGAAGACCTTGTTTCGTACCGATATCCGACCGACGATGAATTAAAGAAGGCAGGAATATTCGGCGCATTCCTCGGCTATTACTTTAAGTGGGACGCGATACCGCAGACGGAATTGATGAAGCAGCACGGCTTTTCAATAAAGGAAGATGGTCCAGTTGAGGGAACATACACGAACTACGAAAATCTCGACGATGCGATCGTCGCTATCCATGACTACCTCAAGTTTGTGAAATTTGCCTTCGGTCGCGCAACCGATCACGCGTGCATCGATGTTCGAAATGGCCGACTCACTCGCGATGAGGCAGTCGCGCTCGTAACAAAACACGACGGCAAATGGCCGAAAATTGCAGTCAAAGCATTTATTGAATTCTTCAATATATCGCTCGACGAATTCAATAGGGTAGTCGATTCGTTTACGAACAAAGCACTATTTGAAGTGAACCCTGACGGTTCATTTAAGCGCGATTCAGATGGCAGTCTCATAAAGAAATATAGAGACTACTCTGTCTCGTAATATGCGCGCTTCATTCATCATTCGTGCCTACAATTCTGCAGAAGTACTGCCTCGCGCAATTGAAAGTGCTCTTGCTCAAGATTTTCCGAAAAATGACTACGAAATCGTGGTCGTTGATGATGGGTCGATCGACACAACATTCGCTGTCGCGAGTAAGTTCGCCGAGGATACGCGTGTACGCATTGTGAGACAAGAGAATAAGGGAATTATTGAGGCGGGTATGGCCGGGATCCGTGCAGCAGAAGGCGAGATATTTATATTTCTTGATGCGGATGATGAATCAATGCCAAGCGCGCTGTCGAATTTTGTCGCGGCACTTTCTAATCCGGAAGTCGACTATGCGTACGGTCACTATTTTGAGGAATACGAAGGGAATCGAAAGCTAGTCGAACCAACTGATCCTTTTAAAGCTCCAGCAGGTGCCTTCGCGTGGAGGAAGAAACTCGTGGTGGAAGAAGGTGGTTTTTTTGGTGTCTCTATGTTCCCCGAATATGAAATGCTGCTAAAAACTTCAGACACGTGGAAAGGAAAACTCATAGCCGAGCCGGTGTTTATCTACCATAGGAGCAAGGGGAGTCTCACGGGAGACCCTGCCCGAGTTGATAGTGAAATCGATAAGCTCAGAAAACGGTATCCTGACAAGGCGGAGATGATTGGACAAATACGAAATTATATGCTCTCGTAGAGAGTATATGGGCTCTAAAGTCATCGCTGTAGCTGCCATTAGACCTTGGAATATCAAGGAATTTAAGGCCTGGAAGGCCCCAAAAGGCTATAAGAAGGTCCTTATCCAGAATCCGAAGGAGCTGACCCTTACAAGGCTCAAAAAGCTCAATCCCCGCTACGTTTTCTTCCCTCATTGGTCGTGGATCATCCCAAAAGAGGTACATGAAAACTTCGAATGCGTACTATTTCACATGACCGACCTTCCGTTCGGCCGCGGCGGGAGCCCAATGCAAAATCTGATCGCGCGCGGAATATACAAAACAAAAGTGTCTGCGATTCGCGTTGCGGAGGGACTCGATACGGGTGATGTGTACCTTAAACATCCGTTCAATATAAAAGAAGGAAGTGCGGAAGAGCTCTTCGGAAAACTTTCCAAGATCATTTTCAAAATGATGAGCGATATCCTCCGGCTTGAACCAAAACCAATTCCACAAAAAGGGAAACCGGTTATTTTCAAACGCCGAAATTCAGCAGAAAGTGAGATTCCCGCAGATGTACATGGAAGAAAACTCTACGATTTTATTCGCATGCTTGATGCGCCGGAATATCCGGCCGCGTTCATCAAAAATGGCTCTGGGCGGATCATCCTTCGTCGCGCTAGAATGAGAGGGAAGACAGTGACCGCAGATGCTGAATTCGAATAAATTTCTAACTATGAAGAACAAAACATCCGTACTTGTAATTGCCGCTCATCCTGACGATGAGGTTTTAGGTTGTGGTGGCGCTATCGCGCGGCATATCGAAGAGGGAGATTCCGTAACCGTCGTCATTCTTGGTGAAGGAATCGCATCTCGCGCAGGTACGCCCGAGTCAACAGTGAAAAAGCTCCAGGAGGCGCTCTATAAAGATGCGCACAAAGCAAATACTATTCTTGGGGTAAAGGATCTTATTTTGAAAGGGCTTCCCGACAATCAGTTCGACAGCGTCCCGCTTCTTTCCGTCGTTCACGAGATAGAGTCCGTGATCCATGAGGTGAATCCGACCGTGATCTATACGCATCATGGAAGTGATACGAATGTAGATCACCGTGTTGTCTCTGAAGCTGTTGCTGCGGCTGTGAGACCAATGCCGGATAATGCCATAGAAGAAGTGCGCGCGTTCGAAGTTCCCTCCTCAAGCGAGTGGAATTTTACGAGACCGCTTTTTAGACCGCAGGTATTCGTAGCTCTTACTGAAAAGCAGTTGAAAAAGAAAATTACAGCAATGAATGCATACAAGTCGGAAGTTCGCGCATTCCCACACCCACGCTCGCCGGAATATCTAGAATCTCTTGCTCGAGTACGCGGTGGACAATCGGGTACAAATGCAGCGGAAGCGTTCGAGCTTGTATATAGAAGGATATGAAGATCACGATACTAGTCGATACTCCGCAGAGTTGGATAGTCCCATACGCGCAAACACTCGAATCAAACCTTCATTCGCTGGGGCACGATGCCTCATTGGTGCACGCAGCAAATAAAATAGAGTCAGGCGACATCGCCTTTTTCCTCTCGTGCGAGCGAATTATCCCTGTTTCCATTTTGAGAAAGAACAAACACAATCTTGTTGTACACGAAAGCGCTCTTCCTAAGGGAAAAGGATGGTCGCCGATGACGTGGCAAGTCCTCGAAGGTAAGAGGAAGATCCCGGTCACACTCTTTGAGGCAGCAGAGTCCGTTGATAGCGGAGTTATTTACGCACAAAACTCAATAGCGCTTACGGGTAGCGAATTGGTTGACGAGCTTCGCGAGAAGCAGGGGAAAGCGACAATTGCCCTCGCCCTTTCGTTTGTTCGCAAGTATCCAGTAATTCGCGGCAAGAAACAAAGCGGGAGGGCTACGTTTTATCCTCGAAGAAAACCGAAGGACAGTGAGCTTGATCCAAATAAAACAATCGCGGAGCAGTTCGATCTTCTTCGTGTCGTCGATAACGAACGATATCCGGCATTTTTCAAATATCGCGGGCACGAGTATGTGCTGAAGATTTCCAAAAGAAAGTAATATGAAAACTCCTGCAATCACCATAGGGAAAAGAAAGGTGGGGCCCGGGCACCCATGTTTTGTGATCGCGGAAGTTTCTGCAAATCACCATCAGAAATACGAGGAAGCTGAGGCAATTATTCGCGCGGCAAAAGAAGCGGGAGCAGATGCGGTAAAGCTCCAAACATATACGCCTGATACGATGACGATTGATTCAGATAAAAAATGGTTCTTCTTGGGGGGAAAAGACACACCGGAATCTTGGAAGAAAACCAATCTCTACAAACTCTACGGCACCGCATACACACCCTGGGAATGGCAGCCGAAATTGAAGAAGTTTGCAGAAAGCCTTGGTCTTATATTCTTCTCGACACCCTTTGATGCGACGGCGGTGGATTTTCTAGATAAGATGAAAGTACCTTGTTACAAGATCGCCTCCTACGAAGCGACGGATATTCCGCTCCTCAAGAAAATCGCTTCAACAAAAAAGCCCGTCATCATGTCAATAGGCTTTGCTGAGCTCTCTGAGGTCAAGGACTCTATGAAAGCGCTTCGCGGTGCAGGAGCAAAAGAAATCGCAGTCCTCCACTGCGTGACCGCATACTCCGGAGATCCAAAACCCGAGTTTATGAATTTAAATACTATCCAAGATATCGCTAAGCGTTTCAATGTAGTAAGCGGATTTTCAGATAACAATGCGGGTATCGAGGCGCCTATCGCGGCGGTGTATGCGGGCGCATCAATAGTGGAGAAGCATGTGACGCTTGATAGAAAGCTTGGCGGACCTGATGCGCGATTTTCTATAGAACCACAGGAACTAGCGGAGATGGTGCGTGGAATTAGGCGTGCTGAAAGCGCACTTGGGAAAGTCCAATACGGTCCTGTAAACGAAGACGAGAAGAATTATAAAAATCTGCGCAGATCTCTTTTTGCCGTCGCAGATATACAGAAGGGCGAGAAATTTACGGCAAAGAACACACGAGTTATCCGCCCGGCATACGGTCTTCCGCCCAAAGAGTACGATAGAGTTATCGGGAAGCGCGCTGCTCGTAGTATAGAGCGAGGGGAGCCGCTTACCAAGAAAGACATTACACGCTCATGACATTTTCCACTCTCAAACGATTCTTTAAAGCATTCCGGCGATACCGGCTTCATATCGCTATTTTGATAGTCCTCGGTTTCCTTGGCGGGATTCTCGAGGGCGTTGGCATCAGCGCCATCATTCCATTATTTGCGCTCCTTGCAGGTGAAGGTACAGGTGAATTAAACGCAATCTCCAAGATTATCGTGGGTGCTTTCGATTATTTTCCGTTCCCTTATTCCGCGGAGTCACTTCTCATCATGGTCGTCGTCTTTTTCGCGCTACGCGCGGTCGTCATGGTCACGTTTAATTACCTACGCGCACGAGTAGGCGCGAGCTTTATGGTGCGTACCATGAACGAAGTTTTGGAAAAAGTATTGCGGGCTGAGTGGGGGTATCTCTTGAAGCAACGGCTTGGCTATGCGGAAACGATATTCCTTCGCGATATTCGTCAGGCGTCCGCGTTGCTTGAATCAGTAAGTCAGGCAGTTCTGGTGTTCACGAACCTCATCATTTATGTCGTTCTTGCCTTCTATATATCGGCTCCAATTACCCTTATTACAACAGTAGCGGGGGCCGTACTGCTTCTCTTCCTGCAGCCGGTTCGAACGATGACTCGTAAAATTGCTGATGTTGCCTCTACGGCAGAAAAGGGGATGGCTCATTTCATCAGTGAGCACGTCCTTGGTGTAAAAACAGTCAAAGCAACAGGGACTGAATATGCGGTGTTTAAAAAGGGAACAGGCTTCTTCGATACGCTTAAACGAGTTCTTATCAGAAGTTCGTTCGTACAATCTGCTGGTAGTGCGGTCGTGCAGCCGCTCGCTCTCATCTTTATCGCCTCCGTCTTTCTCTATTTCCACAATGTAAACGCGGCAAACCTCGGCGCGTTCCTAGTCCTGGTCTACCTGATCCAAAAAATATTCGTGTACGTCGAAGCAGGGCAGAGCACGCTCCACGCTGTGTACGAAAAATTGCCGTATGCGACCGCGCTCCTTTCGTTCCGAGACGATTTGGTTGCGCATCAAGAGAAATCATCTGGCACGGAACCATTCTCGTTCTCCTCTGATTTATCGTTCAAGAATGTTGGATTTGCATACGAAAGTGGCGCGGCAGTCCTGACAAATGTTGATTTCACTGTGCGAAAGGGCGAAATGGTTGGACTCATTGGGCCCTCGGGTGCAGGGAAAACGTCTGTTGCGGATCTTATTCTTCGTTTCTTTACAGCTACGAATGGCAGTGTCGAGCTCGATGGCGTTCCCGTCGGACAGTTCAATCTGAGTGAATGGCGACACAAGGTGGGTTACGTATCTCAAGATCAATTCCTCCTATCGGATACGGTGAAAAATAATATTCGATTCTATGATGACTCTGTGTCTGATGAGGCGATCGAGCGAGCGCTAAAAATGGCACACTGCAAAGAATTCATAGATAAACTTCCAGAAGGCATCGATACTCTGGTAGGTGAGCGCGGAGTGCGCCTCTCAGCTGGTCAGCGTCAGCGCATCATGCTCGCGCGCGTTCTAGCGAGAGAGCCGGCGATGCTCATTCTCGATGAAGCAACGAGCGCACTCGACAATGAATCCGAGAAGCATGTGCAGCAGGCGATCGATGACCTTCGAGGAAAGGTCACGATGTTCATAATTGCACATCGATTATCGACCGTGACGCACGTCGACAACATTCTTGTCCTCAAGGACGGAAAAATTGCTGAGAGTGGATCTCCAGAGAAACTACTCGCTGATACAAATTCGTACTTCTACAAAATGCATCACATAAAAGGTGGCGCGGATCTTCTTACCTAACTATGGACGTTGCGAATATAACACTGGGCAATCTCGAGCTTACGAGGATCTTCTTTGCTCTCGTGCTTCTCCTTGCGGCAGCGCACGGTGTCGGGTATTTCTTCAAGCGTCTCCTCAAGGCACCGAAAGTTATTGGAGAGATCCTCGGGGGGCTTCTTCTTGGTCCCACGGTTCTCGGATTCTTTTTCCCTGAAGCGTACACATGGACATTCAATGCATTCCCAGGAGAGGGTCAGATCATCTCCCTTATCTATTGGATAGGGCTTGTTCTTCTCATGTTTATTTCTGGTTTTGAGATCCAGAAATCTGTCAGCGGTGACGATAAGCGAATAATCACGACACTTTTACTTGGCGCCACGACGGTGCCATTTCTTATTGGATGGTTTGCGCCGAACTTCTTTGATTTCACTCCGTATCTAGGAACAAAAGGGAATATGCTCGCGTTCACTATCGTTCTTGCGATAGCAATCGCGGTGACGTCGATTCCCGTCATTTCAAAGATATTCATCGACCTTGGTGCGATAGGGACGCGTTTTGCAAAGATAGTCATCGCGACAGCGACTGTGGAGGATGTGATTTTGTGGGTAGCGCTTGCGGTAGCAACGGGGCTTGTAGGAGGCGCGGTATTTTCTGTCTCAAGTATTATCGTAAATGTAGGCATTATCCTGGCGTTTTTTGCAGCAGCGCTGCTCCTTTTCCCAAAGGTGTTCGCATTTCTAAACAAATCTCGTTACAACCTCGTCATAAAATCCTCGGCGACTGGGTACGTACTCCTCGTGTGTTTTCTTTTTGCCGCGATCGCGAGCTTCCTCAATGTGAATATTATTTTCGGGGCGTTTCTCGCCGGAATCGTGGTTGGTATGGCGAGCGATGAACAGGTGAGTAAGGTGAAAGTGCACATACGGGAAATGGGGATGGGATTTTTCGTACCGATATATTTTGCGATCGTAGGACTCAAACTCGACCTCATCAATCACCTCGACATCATGTTCTTCCTCGGCTTTCTCGTCTTCGCAGTCATCGTGAAAATGCTCGGAACTATGATCGCCGCGAAATTGGCACGACTTGATACTTTCTCAAGCTTTAACTTTGCTGTTGCGATGAACACTCGCGGTGGACCGGGGATTGTGCTAGCGACGGTCGCCTTTGATCTCGGAATCATCAACGAAGGATTTTTCTCTGTACTTGTTCTTACAGCGGTTGTGACCTCTCTCGCGGCGGGATACTGGTTTAGGTATGTGCTCGGAAAGGGATGGGGTCTCTTAAAGGGCGCTGCCTAGGTTTTTCTTAAAGGCTGAGAAATTCTGTAAGTTTCTCAATGCCTTGCTCGATACTGACTTCGTTTGTCTTTATTGTTATCTCGGGATTAATCGGTTTTTCGTATGGATTTTTATCACTCATGCCGATGAGGTCGTCTTTCTCACCCGCTTTCGCTTTTGCATAGAGTCCTTTTGTATCGCGTGCGATACAGACTTCGAGGGGGCAATCGATAAAGACTTCAATGTAGCCTTCCCCGATTATTTGTCTTGATCGTGCTCTATCTTCCAAGAAAGGTGAGATGACGGAAACAAGTACGAAATCATTCGAGGCAGCTTTTTCTTTCGCATATTCTGCAATGAGTCGGTTGTTCTCGCGAATATCGTCGCGAGAGAATCCGTGTTTGTGTCCGTGCATCTTTCGCACTTCGTCGCCATCGAGCAAGTAGGCTGACTTTTCGATTTTCTTCAAGGTAGTGTGGAGAGCGTTTGCAAGCGTTGATTTGCCTGAGCCGCTTAAACCTGTGAACCACAACACTTTTCCCATGGATTATTCTACAAACACTTTCTTCCCTTTTTTAATCAAGTCGAGAATTAGCTCTGAAATCTCAGGTCGCATGAACCACTCCGGAAGCTTTTTGCCCGAAAGGAGAGTCTTTCTCGCTTCAGTTCCGCTGATGTGTAGCTTTTCACCCTCGTTGTGTTTGGAGGTGTCGTCAGCTTCATGCACGTGCCTACGCTCCTTCTCTGAATAAAAAACGTGATTGAACTTTACCGGTACAATTCCAAGATCTGGGAATTTCTCGAAGATATCGTGAGATGCGGTCGGGGCGTAGAAATTACCTACGCCAGTGTGATCGCGGCCGATAATAAAATGACTGCATCCAAAATTCTGCCGACAGATCGCAGTAAACAATGCCTCGCGCGGACCAGCGTAGCGAGAGAACGTCGCGTATGTACCAAATACGGCACTGTGTTTACGATAAAACTGCTTCATCATAAGCGCGTATGATGCGACAATCGTCTCCGCTTCAAAGTCACCTTTTTTCTTCTTTCCAACAATAGGATGAATAAAAAGTCCATCAGCAAAGGATCGGCGTAGGGCCTCGAGTTGGATAAACTCGTGTCCCCTGTGTATTGCGTTTCGTGTATGGAAGGCAACTATCTTTGCCCAGCCGCGATCAACGAAGAGTCGGCGAGATTGTCTTGGGGTAAGTTCGTAGCGTTTTGTTGGAGAATCAAAACGTTTGAGAAGAGTTATTTTTCCAGCAAGAAAGAGTGGCTTCATTGTTAGCGCTTCGGCGACACCGGGGTGAGCTGGGTCTTTCGTACCGTACATTTTCTGAACGAATTTTTCCCTGTCGTACGTATATTTTTCTTTGAGATGAAGTATGCCGACCGTCTCTCCTTTTTTATTCGTAAGAGCCACGTCCTGCTTTAGTTTCATTTTCTTTGCTTCCTCCTCACTGGCATCCAAAACAATCGGCATAGGCCAAATGACGCCGTTTGCGAGCCGCATGCGAGAAAGCACAGATTCAAGGTCTTTTTTACCAAGGAATCCTTCAAGTGGACTGAACGTGCCGATCGCGATCTGTTCGATATCCATGTGCTGTTCGTCGGTAATCTGAAGAGTATGCAATCCCTTCTTTGGAGTGTAGGAAGAATCCGCTACCCTATCGACGAGAACGCCGCCATTTGGCTCTACCAACGCTGATTCACTACTTCCGGAGAGCAGGTAGTCGCCTGTATCAAGCTGTTTTACATACGGAAGACCAACTGGGCGAACTTTCGCAGGGACGAATCTTTCCGCCTGGTCAATCAGTTTATTGATCGTTGTAATAACTTCGATCGGGTATTTGCCTATAGCGGTTTCCGCTGCGAGCGTGAGTCCATATGCACCATCAAGAATTGTTTGGATAACATCGTGTACTTCCGCTCGAGTCGGATTCTTCTTTTGTACCATTGATTCGAGCAGGTTCGTCGCAACGAAGACACCTTTTTTCTTTTTACGCGCTCTGTCCATGACGATCTTTTGTGTGAAAGGTATGCGCTCGATCGGGACCTCACGGCTCAAGTCTCCGCGGTCTATGAGGAGGAAATCAGACTTATCGATGATCTTATCTAGAGATTCGAGTGCTTCGACGCATTCGATCTTGGAAATTATTTTCATGCGATTCTTCGACACCTTACGGACGAGGTCGACTGTTTCCGGGGAACGAACAAACGACACAGCGATATGCTCGACCCCTTCCTTAAGAGCGATCTGTATCGCTTCAAGGTCTTTCGGCGAAAGGGCAGGGAGGTCGTATTTCTTCTTTGAAGCAGAATCGATGACGACACCCTTATTCATTCCCATCTGACCGCCTGTGATCGCTGACGCGACTACATAACCGTTTGTCTTGAGTGGCGAAATATCCAGCACCCGAAACACCAGCGAGTCGAAATCTACATAGATAAGGTCGCCTTCCTCCAATTGCGTAACGATATTCCCCGGTCGAAGCGACATGCGAGTTTTATCTCCCACTATCTCTTCTTTATAAATATTGACGATATCGCCCTCTTCAATCGAGACTTCTCGATTTGCTATTGCGCCATTACGAACCTGAGAGCCTTCAGTGTCGAGAATGAATGGAACGCCGACCTCGCGTGCCATTTTCATAAAACGTCGCTGGTCTTCTATGCTCGAGTGCGACATATTTACACGCACGAAATCGACTCCGCGGTCTTTAAGCATTCGCAGGCTCTCCTCTGTGTTAGTGGAGGGTCCGAGCGTGACGACTATCTTTGTTTTTGTAGAATGTTTCCCCATAAGCCCCTCCGTGTTTTCGTGGCCTCTTTATCGAGGTCAGCTTCTCTTGCTTGCTAGCGAAATATACTACTAATTACGCCATAAATCTACGTTCGTGTCGCCTCGGCTTCCTGCGATGGTCTCGTGTGATAGTCTGTACAACTGTATGGATTTCTCCCGTACGGATACTCAAAAATCGAAGAAAGTCGCCCTCTTTGCTCATAATTGGCACTGGCTCGTAATGAATGAGCGGGTAATGGATGAACTTCGCGAACACAATGTCGATTTCTCTCTTTTTATCTTGCGACATCCGGACAATGCTTACTTTGACCGCCTCAAGGCGGCGCAGCAAAAATATCCGGCCCTCTCAGGATTTAAGAAGGGTAGTTTTGAAACAGCACTGGTTCGATTTTTCGCACACATTCCATTCATAGGAGAGCTCGCGAGTGCGTATCTGGTCTACAGGCACGCGCGCCGCTTTCTTAGACTAAGCGAGGCACGTGCTCTTATCATCACTGATGACCGCGCACTATTTTATCCGCTCGCCGCACTACGTGCAGCGGCGTCTCTAAAAATTCCAACAGTCCTTTTCCCCGCAGAAACTCTCATGCTCGTTTCGGGGCTCGAACAGGATAAAGCGGCGAGTATGTCAGGGGAAACATTCCTTAGAAAATTCACACGCGACATAGTCAAAAAGCATTATCCGAAGAGCGTACGAGTCGTTAATGGGCGCGAGGCACATTTTTATTCCCCACGTCGTGTGTTGCCCTTTCTTTTTTGGCCATCATTTCTTCCAACAAACCCCTGGGTGCGAGGATCTAACGAGGCCCTCTCACTCGTTGCGGTGAATTCAAAGGCGCAGTTCGAAGAGAACGCAATATACGGAATTCTCCCGGAAAGGATGAGCGTTACTGGATTTCCTCCACACGATAGTTTTGTCGCCAGCACTAAGGCCGATAAAAATAAAATTCGCACCGCATTCGCGGAGGAGTTTAATGCACCAAACGAGTCGAAGGTATTTCTAGTTGCTGGGACGCATTTCAGAAGCGTATATGATGCGAGCGAGCTTCCTGCGGTTGAGAGAGAGGTGAAAGAAGTATTCCAGAAACTTTGTGAAAAGATCCCGGAAGAATATCTTATGGTGGTGAAGCTCCACCCCAATACAGAGGCAAAGCAGTGGATTGATTATTTTGGAAAACAGAAACGAAGAATTGTGTTTGTGCACCGCGAGTGGGATGCGTATCGACTATTGGCGATTGCGGACTCGGTCTTTATGTTCGCGTCATCTATTGTGATGGCAGGGCTCGCGACGAATGTGCCGATCTGGGCTTATAAATTACGACTCCCGAGTTTTGAGGCCTTTTTCAAACCGTACCGCTCGATCACTCTTCTAAATGACGTTGCCTCTCTGGATCGCGAGCTCGCAAAGTTCACCGGAGTGCTTTCGTCAGATATGCGCGAGAAAAGAGAGAAAGACAGAGCAGAGCTCGGCATGTTTGATGGAAAGAGCGCTGCACGTTTTTACGCTACGTTGGAAAAAATTCTTACAGCATGACCATATTCATTGCTATTTACGATAGTTTGCTTGCGAATAGTATTCTTCGTACGGATGTTGTGCCCACGCTTCTTGAGAGAAATAAGGATTTACGAGTAGTCGTACTTGCGGATAAAAGTCGCGTCGAAGAATATAAAAAAATATTTAATACGGACCGGGTCGTGGTTGAAGGAGTCGACGTGAATCCAATGTCGAATTTTGAAAGACGATGGGCGTCTTTCATTTGGCACACTGTTTCAAGCGCGACTCTTACAATTCAATTATACGGAGGCCCGCTTTCACCGAGGAGGAATTTTTTGAACCGCACTGCAACATACGCGCTTCGATTTATTTTTGGGAATGTCGTTGGGAGAGCGCTTCTACGAACGATCGATTTTCATCTGTTTCGCACCGAGCCGTATGCAACATTGTTCGAGACGTATAAACCAACCGCAGTTTTTGCAGCAAACGTCTATGCGCCATTAGATACAGAAGTGATCCGTGAAGCTAAGCGACGTGCTATTCCTACTATCGGTATGGTGAAGAGTTGGGACAATGTGACCTCGCGCGGTCTTATACGAGCGCTCCCTGATGAATGCATTTCGCAATCCTATCTTGTGAGAGAGCAATTACATGCATTCGCCGATCTGCCACTTGAAAAAACTACTGTCTCTGGCGTTCCGCAGTATGATATTTACTTTAGGCCTGACGATGAAGAGAGGGTTTCATTCTGGAAACGTTTCGGTATCGATGGGACACGCAAAGTTATTCTATTCCTAGAGCCAGGTCTCAAATTATCGCCGCATGGTTATGAGGTATGGCAGATGCTCGACACCTATATTGAGAATAAAGGCACGGAAGAGCCGGTAGAAGCATTCATAAGTGTTCATCCTGCGTATCCGTATAACACGGAGGCTGCGGAAAAATTGAAACACGCAAAGATCGTTCGTTTTGGATACCAATTGAAAGGAGGCGCGCATAAAACATGGGAATTCTCCAAAGATGCGTACGCTGACCTTATGCGAGTCGTGCGCTACTGTGACTTAGTTATCACGACTGCTTCCACCATGAACATCGAGAGTTCCATATTTGATAAGCCGGTCATTAATATTGCATTTGATGGAACAAAGAAACTTCCATATAACGAATCCGTTCGACAATACTACGATTATTCGCACCTTCTTCCGATCGTTCAATCCGGCGGAGTGAAGGTTGCCTACTCGAAGGAGGAATTGTTTGAGAACATTGACCTTTTACTCAAGCATCCAGAGTGGGGAAGAGAGGGTAGAAGAAAAATAGTCGAAGAACAATGCGTCTATATCGACGGGAGGTCTGCCGAAAGAATTGCGACCGCTATCCTTGCTTTTATGAGCCGCAGAGCGCAATAATTGATCTATGCTTGGTATTATTCCTGCGCGCGGAGGCTCAAAACGCCTCCCGGGAAAGAACATTAAAGATTTCTTTGGGAAACCACTTATCGCGTGGACCATTGAGGCGGCAAAATCTAGCGGCGTATTTGATCGACTTATCGTCCTCACCGATGATCAGGAAATCTCTGATATCGCAAAAAAGTATGGCGCAGAAGTTCCTTTCATGGAGCCATCAGAGTTTGCGGGGGACACTGCATATGTAGGCGATGCAATCCGTTATGCATTGCAGCAACTCGAGAGTGAAGGGTATACCTCGCCGGATTTTATTTTGCTCGAACCGAGTTCAGTCGGGAGAGAGATAAAACACATTCAAGAAGTCGCGAAGCTTCTTGAGGATAGAAGGGATTTTGATTCAATCATCGGCATTTCCGAAGTACCTGCGCATCATAGTCACCTCAAACAATTGAACATCGGAGAGAATGGAATAGTTGGACGAGTCGGAGACGGGGCGCCTCTTAAGAATCTTACGCACCGAAATCAGGATATCGCAAAATCGTATTACATTAATTCCGCAATCTATGGGTTTCGTCGGAAGAATCTTTTCGAGGGCGACAAGAAACTGTGGGGAGAGAGTACGTATGGTTACGTTATGGATGACTCAAAGCTCGCAGACATCGACACGGCGGCTGATTGGGCTTTGGCAGAATTTAAATTAAAGAACACACTATGAAAAATCTCCAATTCGGGAAGCTCACTATCGGAGGCACGAGAGTTGTGGTGATCGCGGAAATTGCAGACTCACACAACGGTTCGATGGAGACGGCTAAGAAACTAGTCGATGCGGCAAAGGCGTCCGGTGCTGATGTAGCGAAATTTCAATTACATTTGGTCGGGAAAAATGAAGTGAATGGAGTAAATGAAATGATTCCCGGCTCAATTCAGATGTGGGACGGGCCACTCTATGATATTTTGCAGCGCAATTTGTTTACTGTAGAGATGCACAAAGAGATCAAAGCGTACTGCGAAAGTGTAGGTATCGAATATCTTTGCACCCCATTTTGTACCGCAGCAGTTGATGTGCTTAATGACATCGGCGTAAATGCGTTCAAAACCGGCTCGGGTGAACTTGATAATCTTCCGCAGCATCGTCGACTGGCACAGGTTTCCAAAAAGACGGGGAAACCGGTTATCGTTTCAACGGGCATGAGCATTCTCGAAGAAGTCGCGGATACAGTGAAGGTCTACAAAGAGGAGGGTGCGATAGAGAATCTTGTTCTTACGAATTGCACCTCGGAATATCCACCGAACGATTACAGTCACGCAAATCTTGGGCTCATACAGAAAATGCAAAAAGAATTTGGCGTGTGGGTCGGGCAGAGTGATCACACGATGGACAATTACACAGCGTTCGCTGCTGTCGCACTCGGTGCGAAGGTGATCGAGAAGCACTTCACACTCGATAGAAAGCAAAAAGGACCGGACCATTTCATCGCACTTGAGCCACAGATGTTTAAAGAGCTCGTGGATGGAATTCGAAAGATCGAAGTAGCACTGGGAGAAGAAAAAAACATTTCAAAGGAGGAGCAAGTGGTACGTGATTGGGCGTTCCATTCGGTCACGAGTTTTAAAGACATACAGAAGGGCGAGAAGCTCACGACGGAAAATCTTATTGAGCGCCGCCCGAGAACGATGATGCGAGACGGGAAGAAGGTAGAAGGCATCCCTTCGAAGTATCTCGATCCAATGTATTCCAAGAAACTATTGGGACGCACGGCTGCTAGAGATATACCAAAGGACACCATGCTCGTGTGGGAGGACGCCGCCTAGCGAGTGAGGATCGCTACTATTGAAGGAAGCTGATTTTTGTTGTATTGTGCGTTTACTATGGTGAGACGGGAAATTTCTAAAAAGAAGAAGAAAATAGCGATAATCGCTGGTTCTCGAGGTGAGTGGGGCTACTACCAGCCGATCATTCGGGAGATAGAAAAGCACCCTCTACTCGACTACGGCATCGTCGTCTCCAACATGCACCTACTCGATCGCTTTGGCTCTTCTATAGATGAAATCCGAAAGGAGGGTTTTAAGGTGGACGCTATCATCCACAATACGCTCGATGGATACAGTCATCTCACAATGGCAAAATCGCTTGCCATTTTTATGCTCCAACTTCCTGAGATATTAAAACAGATGGAGGCCGATTTTGTGCTCGTGGGAGGCGATCGAGGAGAGCAGCTGATGGCAGCAATCACTGCGGCGCACATGTACATTCCAATTGGGCACGTACAGGCCGGAGAAGTTTCCGGAAACATTGACGGAGTATCTCGTCACGCGATCACGAAATTCGCTCATCTCCATTTCGCCGCGAACGCTGATGCAGCAAAGCGTATTCTAAAAATGGGAGAAGAATCATTCCGCGTACATACAACAGGTGCCCCACAGCTCGATGATTTGACGAGCGGTATTGTGACACCTAGAAAAACGCTTTTCAAAAAGCTTGGGCTAGTGGAAGACAAGCGTCCGCTTATGCTTGTGGTCCAACATCCTGTTACAGAAGAATTTGAAAAAGCGGGTGTGCATATGCATGAGACGCTCGAAGCGGTAAAGAAATTTGATGCGCAGGTCGTCATCATTATGAATAATTCGGACGCGGGCAGCACAGCTGTGTCACGTGTCATTAATAGTGAACGAACTCCAGCAATGAAAGTGTTTCCGAACGTTCCGCGTGAAGACTTTGCAGGTCTTATGGCCGCAGCGGATGTCCTCGTCGGCAATTCTTCCTCCGGCATTCTTGAGGCCCCTACATTCAAGCTCGCAGCAGTGAATATTGGAAGTCGGGAGAAAGGAAGGCTGCAGGGTAAAAATGTCATAAACGCGCCACACAAATCTTCTGAAATTCAGAAAGCGATTAAAAAGGCACTCTCAAAAAAATTCCAATCATCGCTTCGTACCTGCGTGAATCCATACGGCGATGGAAAATCAGCAAAACGTATCGTCGACATTATCGCGAACACACCGCGCACTGAAAAGCTTGTGGTAAAGAACATTACTTACTAAACTTCTTATTATGAATGCGACTCACTACAACGACTATCTTCTCCAAAAAGATGCGACTATTGAAGACGCTCTCTCTGCCATCACCGAAAATAAGCGTGGGGCCGTCCTTATCGTTGAATCAGATGACACGCTCGTCGGGGTTGTCGCGGACGGTGATATTCGTCGTGCACTAGTTAAAGGAGCGACGACCCTCACGCCAATTGAAAAGATTGTAAATTTGAATGTGGTCTCCGTTAAAAAAGGTCGTGATCAGAAAGAGAAAGGTGAGGAGATATTCGCGTCTCACGTAGGTATTAATCTCATTCCAGTACTTGAGGCAGGAAATCGCGTGTGTGACGTGCTTGTGAGAGGGTAACCTGGGGCGGGCTTCCTATGAAAAACGACAAGAAGCCACACGTCATCTATCTAATCATCGACGCCGGCGGATTTGGTCATACTAGTCTCGCGGGATATTTTCGCGACACGACACCTTTCTTAAAGGAATTTTCGAAGGAGTGCGTGCAATATCCACTCGCCTTTGCACAAGGCCCTATTTCAGGTCTCTCTATTGGCAGCTTCACTACTTCTTCGTACGCGTTTGATCATAAGGATTGTCCGATTGAAGTAAGGCCGTCACGTCCTTCAATAGCCTCTGTTTTACAAAAGAATGGCTATTACACATCGGTCATGACCTCTAATCCATACTATGCGAGAAAGCTTGGACATGATCAGGGTGTCGACCACTATAAAATGTTTTTCGAAGAGTCTGATGAGATACGACGGATCGCCGAAAAGGGACTTCTTATACGCGCTCTCAAGACACTCAATAAAATATCTTTGTATCGCGGGGTCAAAGAATGGATCAAGAAAAATCTTCGATCTCTGTACAACGCGGGCAGGATGAGAAAACAAATGATGGCGACGAGGCAGAGCCCGTTCGGCGACGCCGCGCAAGCAAACAAAGAGATCCTCAAACTCCTTAACGACCGCCCACAAGATAAACCCCTCTTTCTCCTCACTCAGTACATGGATCTTCACGCCCCGCATCTCCCCCCGGACGAGTTTCTAAGAAAATTTGGAGGAACGATATCAAAACAAGAGCAGTACATTTATTGGCAGAGGAGAAGTATGCGCCCACTCCCTGAATTCTCTCAGAAAGAAGTTGAAGATCTCACACTTCTATATGATGCCTGCCTTGCGCACATAGATTCACGCATACGAGATGTTGTGAACGAATTAAAGCGAGAGGGGATGTATGATGATTCGCTCATAATTATTTCCGCAGATCATGGAGAAGCATTTTTTGAGCACGGTGATCTCGGCCATCATGGCCTTCTGTACGAAGAAAATATTCGCGTACCGCTCCTCATCAAATATCCTCACGGAATCGAGGCAGGAACATCCCGAGACAGCGTCGTGTCTCTTATAGATGTCGCGCCTACTATTCTCGGTGCGGCTGGCGTAAAGCGTCCTGGAACATTTGTAGGAAAAGATTTGCAGTCCGGATCCGCGTCAGCTTCGAATCAGGTCTCAGATGATCATGCTGTTTCTTTTGTTGCATTCCGTTTTTCTCCAGAGAACTTCACACGACTCAACTTTGAGAATTACGCATTATCTGTCCGCACCAAAAACTGGAAGCTCATCGTACAGAGCGGAAAGCCAGACGAGCTCTATAATCTCGAGGAGGATCCGAAGGAAAAAAGTAACCTGCTAGAAACCAAAGCGCAGAACAAAGGTGCCGCGGAGGCATACCAATCGCTTCGCGAGATGATGCAACCGTATCTAGATAGGGTGAGTGATAGGTCGTAAGACGGAAATTGGGACTGGCCGAAATCATGTCACGAGGTACAATCTTGCCATGACAATAGAGAAAGCCCTGCGGTGGGTGGTACTAGGAGGCATATTCCTCCTTCCTTTTATTGTGTTTCTGGTTGTTGAGTCACTTTTCTTTCCGTTTATCACGGGGAAGAACTTTGCGTTTCGAATCATTGTAGAGGTAATAACTGGCGCATGGCTTGCTCTCGCTCTCGTTAACCCTATATATAGACCCCGCCGCTCGTGGCTCCTTGGCGCTTTTGCCCTGTTCGTAATAATCATCGCCGCCGCGGATGCCTTTGGCGTTAATCCCTTCAAGAGTTTCTGGAGTAATTTCGAGCGCATGGATGGATGGATCACACTCGCCCATCTCTTTTTGTACTTTGTAGTAACCTCGGCGATGCTAGGAACGGAAAGACTGTGGCGTACATTCTGGCAGGTGTCCCTTGGAGTGTCTGCGGTCGTCGGTCTTCACGCAATACTTCAATTCTTCGGAGTAGTCAGCTTGAATGCAGGTTTTTCTTCTGCGACGCGACTTGATGCGACATTCGGCAATCCGATATACCTCGCGTCCTACATGCTCTTCAATGTTTTTATGGGCGCGCTTCTTTTCGCGCAAGCATTCAAGGAGAACGCAAACCGTGTTCGCCCATACATGCTTCTCTATGGCGCGGCTATTGTTTTCGACAGCCTCATTTTATTTATGACAGGGACACGAGGTACGATGCTCGGACTTATTGGTGGCACAATTCTTGCCGCACTACTTCTTATTCTCTTCGGGCGAAACGCAGGAAAGATGCGAAAGATAGCGGCGGGAGTGATTGTGATTATCATGGTCCTTGCGAGCGCAGTGTTTCTCGTGCGAGATCAAGCATGGGTAGATAAGACACCAATTCTCGGGCGACTCGCGAGCATTTCGCTTTCCGCTGGAACAGTACAAGCACGCTTCATGAATTGGGGAATGGCATGGGAAGGATTTAAAGAGCGCCCAATCCTGGGATGGGGTCAGGAGAATTACGCGATTGTCTTTAGTAAGTACTACAACCCGCAAATGTATGCGCAGGAGCAGTGGTTCGATCGTGTGCACAACGTGATATTTGACTGGCTCATTGCAGGCGGAATCCTAGGTCTCCTAGGGTACTTGTCGATCCTCGTATTTACACTCCTTATGATCTGGAAACGAAAGGCTGTGCAAGCAGTGAACGCTCTTCAGGGACAAGAGGGAATAAGTGGTTCGTTCACGGTTGCCGAGAAGAGTATTCTTACAGGACTTCTCGCAGCGTACTTCTTCCACAACCTTTTCGTGTTCGACAACATCATGAGCTACATGCTCTTTGCCACCGTGCTCGCATATATTGCATTTAGAGATGGCATATACACGAATGCCACGAGAGTCTTTTCCACTCTTTCACTATCACCCCGAGTACTCCCAATTATTGCGATTCTAGCTATAGGGGTCGTGTGGGGAGCCGTGTGGGCCCTGAACGCTCGTCCGGTCGCAGCAAATAGAGCAGTACTTCAGGGACTACAGCCACAGTCGGGCGGCCTTTCAGTGAATCTTGAGTATTTCGATAAGGCTCTTGCGTATCACACGATCGGCACTCAAGAAATGCGCGAGCAGCTCATGCAGGCAACAGTACAGCTTGCTGGGATCCAGGAGGTACCGCTCGATATGAAAGAGCGTTTCTTAGACAGGGCAGGGAAAGAGTTAGCGCTTCAATCTGAGGAATCACCACTCGACCCACGTTTCCCACTTTTCCACGGCCTCCTTCTCAATGCATATGGTGCGTACGATTCAGCTGCACCAATACTAAGGCGCGCCCACGAACTCTCGCCAACAAAGCAAACCATCCTCTTTGAACTTGCCGCGAATGCATTTGCACGTGGTGACAATGCATCTATGCTCGCGTACTTTAAGCAAGCATTCGATCTCGCTCCCGAATTTGTCGATGCCCGTCTCATGTATGCAGCAGCAGCAATACGAACAGGTGACGATGCGCTCGCTGATTCACTTCTCGCACCAATTCTCTCGAGCGGTAGAGTTGCAGATGCGCGCATCGCAGCAGCGTATGTCGCTCGAGGGCGATACGACAAGATAGTAAATGTATGGGAGGCTCACCTGCAATCGAATCCCGGTGATGTGCAGGCGTATTTCACTCTCGCTGCAGCGTATTACACAGCGGGAGATAAAGAGGCTGCGATTCGCGTGCTCCAAAGAGTCGCAGTCGTTGATCCGCAAAGTAAAACTCAAGCTGAACAATTGATACGAGATATTCGTAACGGCACTGTGCAATAAAGTGTCATCGGAAAAGATGACACCTTCCGACTCCTCAACTCGGAAATATAAATACGTGCTTTTATATTTCGCTCGCCTTACGTTGTCGGTAATTATTTCGCCAGCATAGAAATTTATTTTTTTATTTTTGTGAGTGAAAAGTTATCCACACATATCGTGTGAAAGTACGCACTATGTGCGCATGAGTGCAATAATGAAATAGAAAACGCATCTTCGCGTACGCGCGTAAAAATGCGGGTCGAAATTACTGGCGACGTAAGGCGAGCGAAATGAAAAAATGTTTTTTCATTTCCGAGCCGAGGAGTCAGAAAGCTCCGTCTTACCACTCGAAATATTTACAACATACTATGGCAAAGAAAAGAAAAGCGAAGAAGGCAAAGAAGACAACAAAGAAGAGAAAAGTTGCGAAGCGCAAAAAACGAGCTTAGTCTCTCGAAAAAACCGTCGGCCCAGTGCCGACGGTTTTGTTTTACTGGAGCACGTTTGGTGATAGGATGCCATAACAATGGGATTTTTTAAGAGGCTTCTAGGGGACGAGAACTCGGCCGCATTAAAGCGCGCTATGGCTGTCGTCGCGCCCACTAATTCCTTTGAGGCTACTATACAAGCTCTTAGCGATGAGGCTCTCAAGGCTAAAACAGAGGAATTTAAGGCTCGTCTTACAGCTGGGGAGTCTCTCGAGGATATCGCTGCGGAGGCGTTCGCTGTTGTACGCGAGGCCTCACGTCGCACTTTAGGTCAGCGTCATTTTGATGTACAGCTTATCGGCGGAAAGATACTCCATAACGGCGATATAGCCGAAATGAGAACAGGCGAGGGGAAAACGCTTGTCGCGACCCTTCCCGCATATTTGAATGCACTTTCGGGAAAAGGAGTTCACGTCGTTACAGTGAACGATTATCTCTCACGACGTGACGCGGTGTGGATGGGTCAGATCTACTTTGCTCTCGGCATGTCGGTTGGTGTGATCAATCATGAAGCCTCGTATCTCTACGATCCTGCTCATGCAAAGGATGACAAAGATCGTGATGAGCTAGGCGCATTCAAAGTCATGCATGACTTTCTTCGTCCTGTCACACGAAGAGAGAGCTATGCAGCAGATATAACGTATGGGACTAATAACGAGTTCGGTTTCGACTATCTTCGTGACAATCTCGAATATGAGCCAGGAGTTTTGCGACAACGCGGATATCATTTTGCCATTGTCGACGAAATAGACTCTATCCTTATAGATGAGGCACGTACTCCTCTTATTATTTCCGCTCCTGTTTCCGACGCGGAAGACCTCTACGGGCGCTTCACCTCGATCGCAAGCACATTAGAGAAGGACACTGACTACGAAGTAGATGAGAAACGAAAGGCGATCTCTCTTACAGACGCTGGAATAGAAAAAGCACAAAAGGCACTTGGTATTGAGAATATCTATACCGATGCAGGTATTAAGTATGTACATCACCTTGAAACGGCAGTCCGCGCGAAGGCTCTTTTCATGCGGGATAAAGAGTATGTTATTCGGGACGGACAAGTCGTCATCGTCGATGAATTTACAGGCCGCCTTCAGCCAGGAAGACGTTGGAGCGATGGTCTTCATCAGGCGATCGAATCAAAGGAGGGCGTGTCTGTTCAGAAGGAATCTCGCACATTCGCTTCGATAACTTTCCAAAACTATTTCCGCCTCTACGAAAAATTGGCGGGCATGACGGGTACTGCGCTCACGAGCTCTGAAGAGTTCTTTAAGGTGTATGGACTTAATACCGTCGCAGTTCCTACTAACAAACAAAATCAGCGTAAAGATCTTGAGGATCTTATCTTCCAGACAGAGGAAGGAAAAATGCGCGCGATCGCTAAAAGCGTAAAGAAAATACATGAGACAGGTCAGCCGGTCCTTGTCGGTACAGTGTCAGTAGAAAAGAATGAGATCCTCTCGCTTCACTTCAAGCAAGAGGGCATCCCACACGAAGTATTGAACGCAAAGAATCACGAACGTGAGGGTGAGATCATCGCACAGGCGGGAAGAAAGGGTGCGGTAACGATCGCAACGAACATGGCGGGCCGCGGTGTCGACATCAAACTTGGCGGAAATCCAGGTAGTGACGAAGAATACGACAGCGTAAAGAACATTGGAGGGCTATTCGTCCTAGGAACCGAACGTCATGAGGCACGTCGTATAGATAATCAGCTCCGTGGCCGATCAGGTCGTCAGGGAGATCCTGGCGCGACACAGTTTTTCGTTTCGCTCGAGGACGCGCTTATGAGGGTTTTTGCATCCGACATGATCAAGCGCGTCATGGGGACCTTCAAGATCCCAGTCGATGAACCGATCTACAATAAGATGATCACGCGTTCGCTCGAGAAAGCGCAGACTAAGATCGAAGAGTTCAACTTTGATGCGCGTAAGCATACGCTGGCGTATGACGATGTCTTGAACATCCAACGCAAAGCTATTTATGGACGACGTCGCGCACTCCTTACAGGTGGTAAAGCAGCAATTGATGAAGAATTGGCTCGCATCGCAGAATCGAACGAAGGACTTGTCTCTAGCATCGAAAAGAAGAGAGTGGAGCTCGGGGAAGCGTTTGAGGATACGGTTCGCAAATTTCTTCTTAGGAGCCTGGATTTTCTATGGGTGGAACATCTTGAACAGATGGAATACCTGCGCTCATCGGTCAATTTACGTGCCTACGGCCAGCGCGACCCTCTCATAGAGTATAAGAAGGAGGGCCTCAAGCTCTTCCATACACTTGAACTATCGTACGCAGGGCAGGTCGCAGAGGCCCTACCAAACCTCGGCGCCTCTCAAAATTCCGGCTCACGCGTAGAAGTGCGAGCGGTGGAGCGCGCAGCACGCAATATAACGATGACGTCAAAGCCAGGAGAATCAAAGACATACGGCCGCAATGACAAAGTCATTATCACGGATGGCAAAGAGCAGAAAGAAATGAAATACAAGAAAGCCGAGGAATTCTTGGGGAAGGGTTGGAAGATAGTAGGATAAACCCTCTTCTGTGGGCGTGCCGGGGACTTTTTTTAATGATACAGTGGGGCGCATGAAAGCTGTGTACGTGCCCACAATAGGACTCGAGATCCATGCGGAACTTCGCACGAATACGAAGATGTTTTGCAATTCAAAAAATGATGCAGACGAGACGCGCCCGAACGTAAATATCTGCCCGGTGTGTTTGGCTCATCCAGGTACGCTGCCTGTTATAAATAGGGAAGCTGTAAAACACGTTCTGAAGGTGGGGCTAGCTCTCGGAGGAAAGCTCGCCGACTATACTGAATTTGATCGCAAGAACTACTTCTACCCAGACCTCCCTAAGGGATACCAGCTCTCCCAGTATGAATACCCCCTCATCTCAGGCGGGGGGCTCGCTGGGGTAATCCTTACCCGCATCCATCTAGAGGAGGATACAGCTAGCTCAGTCCATGATGAAAAGTCAGGGGCAACCCTTATCGACTACAACCGTGCCGGGGTCCCTCTTATGGAACTCGTGACGGAACCGGTCATAGGAAGTGCGGAAGAAGCTGGTCGTTTTGCTCGCGAACTTCAATTACTTCTTCGATATCTCGGTGCAAGTAATGCGAACATGGAAAAAGGGGAGATGCGAGTTGAAGCGAATATAAGTATTTCCACAAAAGAAGATAAAGAAAAAAAGAAATTTGGAACAAAAGTGGAAGTAAAAAATCTGAATTCTTTTCGTGCGATGGAGCGCGCAATTCAGTATGAAATAAAAAGACAGACAGAGATTCTAGAAAGCGGCGAGAGCGTTATGCAACAGACTCTCGGTTGGGATGAGGGGAAGCAAGCAACATTTCCGCAGCGAATAAAAGAAGGTTCTGCAGATTATCGTTATTTTCCCGATCCGGACCTACCTTCTCTAAAGCTCAGCGAGCTAACGGATCTTTCCCCGGAAGCTCTCAAAGAGGGTATGCCTGAATTGCCAGAGGCACGTCGTGCGCGCTACCTGTCGCTCGGTCTTAAGTCTGATGACGCCGACATGTTTGTCCGGGAAGTGGCAGTCGGGGGCTTCATGGACTCCCTTCTCCAGCTGTACAAAGGTAACACTGAGGGCGCTAAGTCTTCTGCAAATTACCTTGCGAACGATTTAATGAAAATTACCCGAGATACGAGAAAACCAGATGCAGAAATTATTGCCGAGATCCCTGTATCAGTGGAGAATTTCAAGCAAATCATCGATATGGTCCTTGAATCGAAGATCTCTTCAAGAATTGCGAAAGACATGCTCCTTGTGTACGCAAACGGCGAGTCTGCATCTCCTATTGAGTATGCAAAGAAGAACAATCTCATAACAGCTGAGAACGGTGCTGATACGGAGGTTCTTATCACCAAGATTGTATCTGAGAATCCTTCCGTGGTGACCGACTACAAGAATGGAAAGACTGCTTCTCTCGAGTATCTCGTCGGCCAGTGTATGAAGGCCCTCCGAGGAGCAGCTAATCCCGTTGCTCTAAGAGAGGAGATAAAGAAGCGTATCGGCTGATTTGCACGCCGAGATGGCCTATTTCCTTCGTTTCTCGGACCCCTGTGGAATTTGCATATCTATCTCGCCAATCCGATATATAATACCGAGATGACATCAGCGATGATCATCGATGGTAAGTCTTATCTCTCCTCTAAGGAAGCTGCTGTTCAAACTGGATACACTCAGGATTATATAGGTCAGCTCGCTCGAGCTGGTTCCATTGATGCGAAAAGAATAGGGGGCCTCTGGTACATCTTCCTGGACTCGCTAACTAGCTATAAGAAGCAGGCGGATAGCTATGTTCCAACTCCTCCGACGCGTGTATCACCTCAGGATGTTGATTCGTTCGTGTCTTTTGATGGTAAAGACTATATATCTGCGGCTCGGGCTGCCGAGATAACAGGGTATGCCCAGGATTATGTCGGTCAATTGGCGCGCGAAGGTACAGTTTTGGCGAGACAGGTCGGTAGTCGTTGGTACGTATCAAGAGAAGACCTTGTAAAACACAAAGAGGAGAAAGATTCTCTCCTAGGAGCTGTGCAGGCAGCTGCCGTAGGCCTTAGTCGACCAAATAAACCGATAAAAGTAGTCGAAGAAGTCCCTGTAGAGGCCACTACGTCACATTTTAATTACTCTGATGACAAGAATGACCTAATGCCATCAATGAATCTAAACTCGAAGCAAGTGGAGGAGGGTTCGGAGGTAAGGAAGGGTGATGTATCTCAGGCCCCCCTAGAATCTGAATCAGGGGCCGCTCACAGTGAGGTAATAAAATCTATTCCAATACGTGTTGTCGAGGAGCAAGTGTACGAGAAAAAGGAGAAATCATTAAATACCTACGATACTACAAGAAGCTACGTGCCAAAAAGTGTCGAAAAAGCCCCAACTACCCGAAAGAGAAGCTACTCCATGGCCGTTTCAGCTGTCGTAATCGTTCTTGTAGTCGTTTCTGCTGGCTACCTAGCGTTAAAACCAGGCTCCGGACCAATCGCTGGCGCGAATACCGAATCTGTTGCAAACGAAGGATTGCTCGCGAGCGCTCCAAAGGGGGCGCAGGGATTCCTGGGATTTATTGAGAACATTCTAGCTCCCGAAATCTTCTATAAACGGCAGAAGTAGGGATTGCAAAACAAAAGAGGTAAAAATTCAGCCGAGATCTCGACATCTCGGCTCATTTTTATGTATCTCGGCATCGAATAAATAAAGATGTTACGATCTGAAATTTTTCAGCAGCAGCAGTCTTTTTTGATTGTCTAACATCAAAATATATTTGAACTAGATACTGAATTCCCAAGGATCCTCCTACGTTATGCACATATAGCGAAAGAATTCGAATCTTTGGAGAATATATTTTCCGCGTCTTTATCCCCACACATTGTTCGCATTTCGGAACGTCTCGAGCAATCACCGAGTATATTTATACATGAGAAATCAAATCGACGAACTGGCTAGGAATATATAAACAGTTCGTCGAATAGGACTCATGACTTCTTCAAAAAAAATAAAAGAAAATTCGGCGAAGAGTACCGATGATTTGAAGGGGTATATTTCCTCGCTTGAGGCAAGTAATAAGTTTTCGATAACAAATGATTATGTCGCGCGCCTTTGTAGACAGGGGAAAGTTCTCGGAAAGCAGATCGACCGTGTGTGGTATGTGGATGCTAAGTCGCTTGCCTCATTCCTTGGTTCAACGAAGGCAGATAGAGAATCTAGGAAAGGGGTCCTTTCGGAAGAGAGACGAAAAGAGTATTTAGCAAATCAAGCATATATATCGTCCATAGATGCTGCGGCTAAATTTGGTATTACTGGCGACTATGTCTCACGATTATGTCGCTCGGGAAAAGTTAGCGGGCGTCGCATAGGGAAAAGGTGGTATGTCGAGAGCGATGCATTGTCTGCTTTTCTTATAACACAGCAACATTTAAAGGAGGCGAAGCGAAATGAGCTCGCAGTTGAAAGAGCGTATGAGTATTCGACCATCGGAAAACTTCTCGCGACGAAAGTGTCATCATTTCCTACAGGTGTTCTTCACGCTGCCGCTAATGCTTCTGCTCATTTGCCAAGTAAAGCTAATATTGCGGCGCATGTACTTACTCCCGCGACTGATATATTCCACAAGCTTATCGGTATCACAGTCGGTATCAGCTTGGTGGTCGGTACCTATGCAATCGTTAATCCGCAGGCTGCAGTATTTGCGATCGAAAGTGTTCGAGATGCCGTAACTGGAGTCCAAAAAGGGCTAGCTGGCCTGTTTAACGAGGGTCCTGGAGGGACTATTACAAGGGCAAGATTGCAGCTTGCTTCTGTGCTCGTTTCGACCGACCGAACCACCGATGTTTCTGGGGAGGAGGGTACTACGGAAGGGTTTCTTGCTCGTGTCGCACGCTCGTTCAACTCTGCAGTGAATGCGTATATGTATGCGCATGCTTTTCCGGGATCATTTGTATTCGGAACTGACTCTGATCGTGGCGGAGCATCCGTCATCGCCAGAATCTCTGTAGGACCTCAACCATCAAAGACAACTTCCTCAGCACAAGTCGCAACAAACAAATCCAAAGCACCGGTCACTGTCATACAAAATCCCGTCATCGAACGTGTCGTGGAAACAGAACGACTCGTCACCGTGGGAGGAATCACAGAGGAAATACTCAGTGCACGTATCAAGCAGCTAGACGACTCTCTCACATCTCGCCTCATCTCCCTAACGAATGCGAACACAACCCATACCACCCAGGTGTATCAGACACTCGGCATGGTCGGTCGTGCTGAGAACTTCGAGGACATCAATATCGATGACTCTGATTTTACTGATGGGAGAATCACAAATTCATCCATCTCTGGAGGCTCTATCTCCGATGTGGACCTCCCTGCAGATGACCTCATAGGAATAGTTGCGATTTCAAAAGGAGGCACAGGTACCTCGACTGCCCCCTCATACGGACAGCTTCTCCTCGGGCAATCTGATGGGTCGTATGTACTCACCTCTACGTCTTCACTAGGTATTATCTCGGGCGTCGATGGTTCTGGTTCGGCAAATCAGTTTACGTATTGGACGGATTCCGATACGATTGCCGCGACGTCGTCACCATTTTTCTCCAATTTTTCATTTAGTTTTGCGACTGGCACTGCCGCTACAACGACGAATTTTGCAATCACGGGAATCACATCGTCCCTGCTTAAGACTAACGCGAACGGTTCTCTTGTCGCAGCAGTCGCAGGTACTGACTATTCGAACTTTCAATATCTTTTCCCATCAAACGCAACGACGACTCTTCTCACATTCAGCGGAGGATTGTATTCATTCGCATCGACCACGATCGGCGCAGGCACTCAGGTAACAGGGCTCACAATTTCTGGTGGTGCGACAACAACAGGGAATCAATACGTTGGAGGATCTCTCTCACTTGGAACTGCGCTCTCTGCAGTGAATGGAGGTACCGGACATTCGACATTCGTACAAGGTGACATTCTGTACGCATCAGCTGCGAACACATTGTCGCGTCTTCCGATCGGTGACCCAGGAGAAGTATTGAAAATAGTTGGCGGGGTTCCTACATGGGATACGGACCTTTCTTCGGGTGGTGGCGGTACAGGAGGAACGTGGGCTACCACTACGTCTCAGGTTGCGGGTGTGCTCATCAACTATCCCAACAATAACTCAGACGTCGTTACGGTTGGTTCCACTGCAACTACTTCTGCTGAATATTGGTTTGACCCTAACGGGGGAAGATCATTTCTCACGGGACGAGTCGGATTTGGAACAACATCTCCTGCGGCGAGGATTACTGTATGGGGAAGTGATTATCGCCTCTTTGAAGCAGTGAATAGCGCTTCAACAACTATATTCTCGATTGGACAATCAGGTGCTACAACAACGAATTTTGCAATTTCAAATATCACCTCCTCGCTCCTCAAAACGGATTCTAGCGGTTCTCTCATTGCCGCAGTGCTTGGCACTGACTATCAAAATTTCCAATATCTGTTCCCGAACAATGCAACGACGACAGGACTCGGCCTATATGCATCAACAACAATCGGTGCAGGGGGGCAGGCGACGGGGCTCACCATTAATGGAGGCGCGACCACCACGGGGAATCTGTACGTTGCGGGAAATATTGGTATTCGTGATCAAAATCCTTCTGCCCGGCTATCATTCGGCATGAACACTATCGGTACTGAGCTGCTCAATTTCTACGAAGGAGATGGCACGGATGATTACGGACTTGGTGTGCAATCGAACGAAATTCAATTTTACCAACCATCAGACGGTCATTGGTCATTCAACTCTGGCGGCAGTTTACAATCGTCAGGAACAAATGAGATTTTAAGAATTCTAGGAACTGGCAATGTTGGCATTGGGACTACAACCCCTAGTCAAAAACTTTCCGTCCAGGGCAGCGCTCCTCAGGCGTATTTCTACGATTCAAATAACAATCGAGGTGCATTCTTTGGTGTGAACGACGGATTCAACGCAGTCATGGATTCAGCCGGGGGAGCCTCGATAATAAAGGCAAACGGCACATCGTATCTCACTGTCGGATCTGGCGGAAACAGCTACTTCAATACCGGAAATGTTGGCATCGGCACCACAAGTCCTGAGGCGGCGCTCGAGGTGTGGGCAGATGACAGCGCCAGCGACTATTTCGCAGCACAATTCATGAGTGATCGCACCGACGGGTGGGGTGGGTTGCATGTGGGCTCCACGGGGACTGGCGGTGTTGAAATAGATTTTAGCGCGGCAAATAACGAGGGGTGGGCGCAGATCTTCACAGCTAGCACGGGCAATTTTGATATGTGGGATCTTGTGAATGATGTCTCTCGAGTTACCTTTGCACAAACAGGTAACGTCGGCATCGGCACTACTTCGCCATACGCCAGGCTCTCAGTCGTGGGTCAGACTGTCGCGGCGTACTTCACCGCAACCACCACAACGAACATCAACACTTTCCCGCTTCTCACCGCGACGACCGCAACAACGACAAACCTAGCAGTAACTGGCATCGCCTCCTCACTTCTCAAAACAAACTCGCTCGGCCAAGTCACCGCGGCTGTCGCGGGCACCGACTACGCCAACTTCGGCTACCTCTTTCCAGTCAACGGGTATGCCACGACAACAGGTCTCGGCATCCTTGCTTCAACAACGATCGGTGCAGGCGGTCAGACGACAGGACTCACAATTTCAGGAGGAGCGACGACAACTGGTCTCATGTATGTCGGCGGTACAGGTACATCAACAATTGCAAGTAATCTCGAAGTGCAAGGCGCACTAAAGGTAGGAAATAGTTCACTTTACATAAACAGCAACAGTATTCATAACCTCACCGGCAGTCTCTTGCTTCAACCAAACGGCGGCAACGTCGGCATTGGGACGACAACACCTTCGGCCAAGCTGAGCGTCGCAAGTAGTACGACTGCAGGTATAAGTGATTTCATCAACCTTGATCTGCTTGACGGTGCTTCCCCCCGCATTGTGATGGGGCACTCTGCCTCAAGCACACGCTGGGTTACCGACAATGATACGGGCGTGTATCGTTTGTACTCTTCGACGAACAATTCTGGGTCAGCCGGCACTGTTCGCATGACAATAAATGGTGGTTCTGGAGAAGGATATTTTGCGGGAAACTTCGGCGTCGGCTCCTCAACCCCATGGGCAAAATTATCCGTGACGAATACGGGCTCTGGCCCAAGTCTAGTCGTAGAGGATTCCACATCACCTGATACGACACCGTTTATCGTTGACGCGTCCGGCAACGTCGGTATCGGAACGACTACGCCAAATCGTGGCTTAACGCTCACTAGGACTGGTGCAGACGCAACGACAAATTACGCTGCGCTCGAAGTACAAACAACAGCATCTTCAGGATATGGCCCAGCTCTTATTTTGAATGGGGCGTCAATTACGAACGGACGCAATTGGCAAATCATATCGTCAGGAAGTTCTGATGGCTTAGGACTGCCAACAGGAAAGCTTGGATTTTATGATGCCACTTCTGTCGCGGTACGCATGGCGATAGATTCCTCCGGCAACGTTGGTATCGGTACGACTAGTCCTTCAGTTAAATTGGAAATTGGCGACGCGGTAAATTCCCAACTAGCATCGTATGTCACTAATTCTAATAGCGGCACTGGCGCGTATGCTGAAGTCGGCGCGCGTAATGGTTATAGCTATGCCAGTGCCGCTCGACTTCTCGCGATGGGTACTGGTTGGACGACAAATGGAGCATACCTTCAAGACTCAGGAGTGCTCGAGGCCGGGCCGTTTCTTTCGAACGGACTTTCAATCGCTGCGACTGCCTCAGGCGGTGATGTGCGCTTCTACACCGGAGGTTTTGCTACGAGCGACGAGCGTATGCGTATTCTATCGACCGGCAACGTCGGCATCGGAACCACAGCGCCTTTCACCGCCCTCACCCTAGCCACTTCTACCGCAAATACAGACGGTGAAATTTTCACCATTTGGCAAACTGACACATCCGTATCCTTAACACAGGGTATCGGCCGCATCAGCTTTGCTTCAAGCGACACTGGGAGCGGAGGCTCTCTCGAGCGTGCATACATCTATGCTGTGAACACGGACGGAGGCACCACTGGTCAAACCAATCTCGCTTTTGGTACAGCAAGTTCAGCTGGTTCTGCGGGAGAGCGTATGCGTATAACCAATGCCGGACTCGTGGGAATTGGAACGGACGCGCCTGGACAAAAGTTAACGGTGGAGACGGATCAGGCGAGTAACTATATACAGAGTACCAGCTACGGAACTGGCCTTGAAAGTGGTTTTGTCGCATACGGTCCGCGCGGGACTCAAGACACACCAACAGCAAATCAAACAAGTGACATTCTTGGCACTCTTTATTTTGGTGGTTTTGATGCAAATATTAGTAACGGAGCAAAGATCTATGCCTCTGCGGCGGCTGAGTGGGGAACCGCTGGCGACTCAAGTGATGCTCCTACTGACCTTTACTTCGCGACGGTACCTGATGGCTCAGGTACGATGACTGATCGCATGGTCATTACTTCCACCGGCAACGTCGGCATCGGGACGACATCACCAGCACACAAGCTCGGTATCATTCCTGCAGCAAGCGGTGAAGGAATATATATAGCAGGAGTTCAGCAGCCGACAATCATGCTTCACAGTAGTTCAAATAGTGTGCTCGGCGCTCAATTGAAATTCCGTGAGCAGACACCTGCTTGGGGATTTGATCTTATTCATGATACGGGCGCTACAACGGGTGGAGACTCGCTCCGATTTCAAGCTCTTAATGGAGGGGCTGGTACTGAAGTGTTAACGCTAAACCAAACTTCATTTAACGTGGGTGTCGGCTCATCCACTCCATGGGGAAAATTAACAGTCACTAATACAGGGACAACACCTTCATTTATCGTGGAAGATTCAACTTCTCCAGACACCTCTCCTTTCATAATCGATGCTTCCGGCAACGTTGGTGTAGGAAAGACGGTTCCCGCAACAGCACTTGACGTTGTTGGTACCGCTTCGTCGACGGGGTTACAAGTGAACGGAAATGCCACTATCACTGGCACCATCAGTGCCGGAACTGCAAATCCGGTGCCCGCATTACGAGCGAGGCATATCAACGGAAAGGCCGCAGCGGCCGATACGAATGACACTTTGTATATAAACTACGACGCGGCAGGTGTAGGTATGGTCATAGGTGACACAGGAACAGATCACCCGCTTTCTGTTTTCGGAACTGGAACTTTTGCGAGCACTATCACCGAAGCTGGCTCTGCAGTTATCTCAGCAGCAGATATTGACACGTGCGCAGAATTAATTGCCCTCGCCGCCGCCTATGACACCGGCACTTGTGGAAACCTCGTCTTTTCCGTTAGCCCGAGTATCACCGGCACACTCGATGCTGCTGCAGCGGATTTTTCTTCAACGCTCACTCTCTCGGGTAGTGCTGCAAACATCGTGCTTGGATCCAATTATCTTTCTGGAGATGGGGGCGATGAAGGTGTTTTCGTTGCTTCAACCGGTAACGTAGGTATAGGAGATGCGACTCCAACGGAAGCAACTTTGGTAGTAGGAAATGGCGGAGCTGGTGAAATCTTCTTCACTCCGGATATACCTATATCGTCTGACGATGCGCTATGTTGGGATGGTTCCGGGGCGTCCCTCCTCATGGACTGTATTAACGGAGCTAACGCTGATTATGCAGAAGCGTATCCTATCGATGGTTCTATCGCCTCAAGCACTAGTTACGGCTACATCGTAATGACAAGTGATGAGCAGGTAATGCAAACGAACGGAGAATCACTTTCACGATTGGTAAGAGCAACCACGCAAAGCCAACACAAAATTATTGGTGTGCTTTCAAATAACTATAGTGACTTTACCTCAACGGGGCATGCGTTGTTTACTCCTAATGATAATCCGATTCCTGTAGCCCTAAACGGACGCGTGCCGGTCAAGGTTTCTCTCGAAGGAGGAGCAATTGCGGTGGGAGACAGAATCTCACTCTCTTCCATACCTGGCGTCGGGAAAAAAGCGCAGGGGGGAGAGCCAACGGTGGGTATTGCGCTTGAGCCATACACTACGATCACGGCAAGCTCAACTGTTATGACGTTTATAGATATTCGCTATCCGGTTGAAGGAATTTTTATTGCTGACTCCGGCAACATTGGCATCGGTACTACAACACCTCAATATGATCTCCATGTCGTAGGAGATATCGCTGCACAGTCCTTCGTCAACATTTCCGCCTCATCCACAAAGAAGGATATTAGGGAAGTCGCGACCACAACAGAGGCAACCTATCTAGAAAAGCTCGAAGATATTGAGCTGGTTAACTACCTCTACATCAGCGACTCTGCTAGCTCTACCCCTCACCTCGGCCTCATAGCAGAAGATGCTCCTGCAGAAGTTCTTGCCGAAGGAGGTAAGGGCGTTGATCTCTACAAGTTCATCTCCTTCCTCACAGGTGCGATGAAATCTCTTGCGTCGCAGGTCAAAGAGATCGGTGCGAAAGTGGCAGCGCTAGTGCAGAGTGATGACGCACAAAATAAACGCATTCAAGAATTGGAAAATCGAATCGCTGAACTCGAAGGAAATACAATCGCGATTGAGGAACCTCTCACAGGCACCGGTGGTGGCACAGATGAATCGCCCGTCATCACAATAATCGGCGACAGTACGATACACATCGCCGTCGGAGACACATACACGGATCAAGGTGCACTCGTATCAGATGATATCGATCCAAATCCAGGCATCATCACGTTCGTTGATGGGGAACAGGTCAACGCTGTGATCCTTGATACAACATCTCCACGTTCCTACGAGATCAAATATCGTTCAGTAGACAGTGCAGAGAATGCTACCGAACAGATAAGGACGGTTATTGTAGAAGAGGCAGAAGAAATCGAAAACATGTCACCTTCAACGGAGTTCCGAGATGAAGAAAGTACAGAAAATGCAACAGAAAACAATAACAACCAAGAGTCAACTGAGGTGACAGAGACTCCATCCGACCCAACAGTCTAGGAAATATCGGCAGAAATGCGAGAAAAAAATAAGATTAGACACTGTCTCCAAAAAAATCCAATTTACCTAATTGCGCTAAGGTTAGCTCCGAGATTCCGACCGAGAAATCATATTAATTCGATTCTCGGCAGGCCGAGATAATAAAATATCCATACACTTAGGATCGCCCTGTGCGCGGATTTATTTTCTCCTTGCGTGCTCGGGGACAAATTAATGACCGGAATTAAGAATATTCTGAGGCAGTATTTTTTATTGTCAAAAACTTTTTGTGACTGTTATCCACAAAAAATTCAGCTAAGTATCAAAATTTTATTCATATACTTAGTACAATTCTGGTAAAGACGTTTTATATAGATAAAACCTACTTAAAACGACGAAACCTCCTCATCCAATTTTCATGACTGAAGAAATAATTTTGGATGGTAAGCGATACGTTGTCGTAGACTCTGCGGCAAAGGAGTTCGGCCGCACGCGTGAGTACCTAATGACCCAGTGCCGTTTGGGAAAGGTGGAGGGACGACGAGTCGGTCGCATTTGGTACGTCAATCACGCCTCCCTGGTGGCGTTCGCAGAGGACCAAAAGAAGGCACTTGAGCGGCACTATCAAAAATTGGCAGAGGAACGTGCGAAGGAGTATGGGGCTCATCGTGTCGCACCTGTCGCTGCAGCTGTAGTACAGGATCAGTCGCCGCTCGTCGCTGCCGTGATCCCTACAAGCTCATCCATTTCTCACACGGACACTCCGCACTGGTATCGCTTCTCACAGAAATCGGCCCTTATCTTGTGGATTGTCGCGATGACAATCGGTCTATATACACTTCTAAGCTTTTTTGTTGGATTTGGAAATATTGCATCGGGTTCCGTTTCTGTTTCGCGCGCTATCTTTGGAAAAATTGCGAGCCTCTTCACTCCGTCACAATCGATGCTAGGAAATGGTGGAACTGCAGGCGGTGTTGTTAATAATAATTACAACACTACGAATAATACGTACAACACGACAAATAATAATCAGAATACATATCACACTACCAACGAAACTATCACCCAGGGCTTAAGTGAGGATGTGTTGAATACGCAGATACAGGAATTGGATAATAGGCTCACCGCGCGTATAACCTCACTCACTTCCGCAAACACTACACAAATCACAAACGTATATCAGACCCTCGGTGCTATTGCCCGTGGTGATAATTTCTTTGATATAAACATCGACGACTCTGATTTTACTGACGGAAGAATTGAAAATTCAACCATAACAGGTGGATCGATTTCCGGTGTAGATCTTCCCGCTGAGGATCTGACAGGGGTTGTCGCCATCGCAAATGGTGGCACTGGCACATCGACCGCACCAACATTTGGACAATTGCTTCTCGGTAATTCTGCAGGTGGTTACGATCTTGTAGCGACCTCGTCGCTAGGAATTTCTGGCGGTGGCGCGGGAAATCCAGGGGGAGCTGACACACAAATTCAGTACAACGATGGGGGTGTATTTAATGGAACTTCAGATTTTACATTTAACGAAACGCTAGGCCAGGTCACCGCAACTCGTATTGTCAGCACGTATTCAACCTCTACATACTCGACTTCAACAAATTCGTACTCGACTTCGCTCGTTGCTCAAAATGCAACGACCACTAACTTCTTCTCGACGCTCGGTCGGTTTACCACCGGTATTATCAACTCGCTGACCTCCACATTTGCGACGATCGGAGGTCTCGAGGTAACGAATTCCACCACAACGAGCGCGACATCAACGAACCTTTTTGCGACGAATGCGATATTTTCCAATCTAACTTCTTACGGGGCGATCACTAGCCCTTATTTCACCGCAACCTCAACGACGAATGCGTCTACATTTACCTATGCGTCAACGACTGCTCTCACTGTCTCGGGAACTGCATCAACGAGCGCACTCGTAGTTTCTGGTCTGAACTCTGCAGATTGTGATGTGAAGGCGACACTCCTCGGTGCACTCTATTGTGGTACAGATGCAAACAGCGGAAGTGGAGGCGCGTTTCCGTTTACACCAACGACATTTGGTGCAATTTCTGCAAACTCAACTTCAACCTTGATTGGTTTCGCAAATGGAATTTATTCTCTCGCGTCATCAACGATCGGAGGCGGTACGCAGATCACCGGCCTCACTATCTCAGGAGGAGCTACCACAACAGGGAATCTTTTTGTACGAGGAAACGCAACTACGACAAATTTTGCAATTACAGGAGTTACAAACACTCTTCTTAAAACAGATGCTTCCGGAAATATTGGTGCAGCAATTGCTGGCACCGACTACGTCGCCGGCTCAAGCTTCTTCCAATTCCCGTGGACCGCGACTTCCATCGGCAATTCCACCTCGACTCTTCTCCAATTCGGCGCAGGATTTATCTCAAACGCCTCCTCCACCATTTCAGGCGGACTCAGCGTCACAGGCACCGCGACTTCTACGAACTTCGCAATCACAGGTCTTCCAAGCGTACTCCTTGGCACCAACGCACTCGGACAGGTGATCTCAACGACCACACTCAGCACCAACTACCTCTCAGGCACCCTCGCAACGATCAACTCAACCGCCATCACCGCAGGTGGTACGTTCACGATCACTGCTGCCTCCTCCACATTACTCACTGACACCAACAGATTCACAGGAGGCAATGTCTTTTCAAACGCCACCTCCACCAATTTCGCCATCACAGGTATCTCTAATTCACTTCTTTCAACCAATGCAAACGGTTCGATTGTTGCAACAACATCTCTTTCTACAAACATCCTCAATGGCACACTTAGTATCACAAACGGTGGCACTGGAACTTCAACCCCAGGAGCCTACGGTGATGTATTCACTTGGAACGGATCCAATTGGCAAGGCTTTGCAACCTCCACTCTTGGACTCGTGAAGTTCTCTGATCTCTCTATATATTCAACCTTCGGATATCCCTTCCCAAACAACGCAACGACAACAGGTCTTGGTCTGTACGCTTCTACAACAATCGGCGCGGGAGGACAGGCGACAGGCTTAACTATTTCGGGAGGTGCAACAACCACGGGCAATGCATATTTTGCGGGGAGTGTTGGTATTGGGACGAATTCACCGCTCGGGGCACTGCAGGTCACTCAAGCTGCGAACTTGCCGCGGTACGGAATTGACGTTGTGAGTAGCGATGACAACACGACACTCTCACTAACAAATACTGATACGGGAGGAGGGACGTGGTGGCTCGCGTCGACTGGCGGCAGTAGCTCATGGGGGCAGGGAAAATTATTGTTCGGCGCCGGAGCGAATTGGCCGAGTGCGCCTGTGATGACGCTCGATTCAACTGGATACTTGGGGCTTGGCCTCACGTCGCCGGCGACGAGACTCGACGTGCTTGGCACGGCAAGTTCGACGAATTTGTTTGTGAACACTACTGCCACAACGACAAATCTCGCAGTGACCGGAATCACAAGCTCACTGCTCAAAACAAACTCTCTCGGTCAGATCACCGCGGCAGTCGCCGGCACCGACTACGCAAACTTCCAATACCTCTTCCCATTGAACGCAACGACAACGGGTCTTGGTCTGTACGCTTCCACTACTATTGGTGCAGGAACTTCAGTCACGGGTCTTACAATTAGCGGAGGTGCTACGACGACAGGCAATTTGTTGGTGCAGGGAAGCGCAACCACAACGAACATTGCGGTGACTGGAACTGCCTCTTCTTCTGCTCTCATTATTTCTTCCGCAGGAGGATCTGGCACACGATGCCTCCAGGTTGGCGCTGATGGAACAGTTTCCGCAAACGGAAGCGCGTGTGGTACAGGAAGTGGAGGATTTGATTTCACGCCGACAACCTTTGGTGCAATTGCTGCCAATTCCACCTCAACACTAATTGGGTTCTCTCAAGGCATTTTCTCTCTAGCGTCTTCTACTATTGGTGCCGGCGGACAAACAACAGGTCTCACTGTCTCAGGTGGAGCGACAACAACAGGGAATCAATACATTGGGGGAACTCTAAATGCTGGAGCAACGACGCTCTCATCTCTCACCCTCACCACTGCTCTCTCTGCAACGAATGGAGGAACTGGCCAATCGAGCTACACTACTGGAGACATTCTGTACGCTTCAGGCGCAAACACCCTTTCAAAATTACCAATAGGGAACGCGGGAGAGGTCCTTAAGATTGCGGGAGGCATTCCATCATGGGGTACAGATTTGAGTTCAGGAGGCGGCACTGGCGGCACATGGTCCACCACCACGTCTCAAGTCACAGGTACTCTCATCAACTATCCCAACAATACTTCAGACATCGTTGTAATCGGATCTACAGCAACCACATCTGCAGAATATTGGTTTGATCCAAATGCAGGAATTACTTATCTTTCTGGCAACGTTGGTATCGGTACGGTCGCACCGCTCGCAAAAGTAACCATTGCTGACACATTGGGATCAGGCGCTCGCTATCTCGATATTGGAGATGACTCCTATCTCACGGATCTCGATACTGCAAATACGCTTGGTGTGTATGGCATTCAAGATTCAGCAATCGCATCGCTCAGATTGGGAAGTGGCGGCGGAACCATTTCAGGCGCATCGGGCAACATTGGTATCGGCGATTCGACACCAACATTCACTCTTGATGTGACGGGGAACGCTCGATTCACTTCCTTTGTTGACGCATCCCATTTTGTCGCGACGTCAACAACCAACATAAACTCATTCCCACTTCTTACTGCTACAACAGCCACGACGACAAATTTTGCAGTAACGAGCGTCACCTCTTCACTCCTCAAAACGAATTCACTCGGCCAGATCACCGCGGCAGTCGCCGGCACTGACTACACAAACTTCCAATTCCCTTGGACTGCAACAACGTTCGGCTCCACAAATGCAAACTCAACCTCAACACTCATCGGCTTTACACAAGGAATCTACGCACTCGCTTCCTCTACTATCGGTGCAGGAGGGCAGACAACAGGACTCACGATTTCAGGAGGGGCGACAACGACGGGGAACTTAATTGTGCAGGGAACAGGCACGTCAACCTTTGCGGGTGCGGTTGCTATTGGCAACGACGGATCTGGCGCATACCAGGATGCAAACGATCTGGTCGTTGGTTCATTAACGGGCTCTAACGGTATCACTGTTCGTGCGGGTACTTCGGGGGTCTCAAACGTATTCTTTGCAGACAGCGTTTCTGGCTCCGGACAATATTCGGGCATTATTTCATACAGCCATGCACTCGACAGATTCCAGATAACGACTGGATCTGCTGGGTACAGCGGCTCGCTTGGTATGTACATCACCTCTAGCGGCAACACTGCTATCGGCACAACGACCCCTTACAGCAAGCTCACTGCGTGGGGGACCGGCTCATTGTTTGAAGCAGTCACCAACGCATCGACAACAATCTTTAAGATTGGCCAGAATGGTGCAACTTCCACAAACTTCGCAATCACTGGAGTCATCTCCTCACTCTTGAAGACTGATGCTTCTGGAAATATCGGTGCAGCAATCGCTGGTACCGATTACGCCAACTTCCAATATCTCTTCCCAAGTAACGCCACATCCACCACCCTCACATTCGGTGCAGGACTTCTCTCGTCAGCATCTTCGACATTCTCTGCCAACCTAAACATCGCAACCACTTCGTCACTCCTTGCAACTAATGCAAACGGCACCATCGTTGCAACAACATCTCTCTCAACAAACTTCCTCTCCGGCACTCTCGCAACCATCAACTCAACTGCAATCACTGCAGGAGGGACCTTCACGATCACCGCCGCTTCTTCGACGCTTCTTGCAAACACCAACTACTGGAGCGGCGGCAACATCTTCACTAATGCAACAACAACCTCTCTATATATAGGCTCTCTTACGGGCCCGCTGCAGGCAATCGGTGGTCAGGTATCGGCAACATCCACTCTATCTATAGCGTACGGAGGCACAGGGCTCTCGACAGCTCCTTCATACGGTCAGCTACTAATGGGTAATAGCTCAGGAGCATACGCTCTCACGTCTACCTCTTCACTCGGACTCGCTTCCTTCGCATTTCCGTTTACTCCTGCAACAAGCTGGAACTCAACCTCAACTCTAATTCTCTTCTCACAGGGCATCATCGCGAATGCTTCCTCTACAATCGGAGGAGGCACTTCAGTCACTGGTCTTACTATCTCCGGCGGCGCAACGACGACAGGAAATGCCTACATCGCAGGTAATTTGGGTGTTGGTAGTAGCACTCCAAATTACAAACTCGATGTAAAGGGATTTGTAAATGTTGATGAATTCTCTGGCTATAAGCAAGGAGGGAATACGATTCTCTATGCATCGACGACAAATAACGCGCTTGCCGTAGGTGCATCAAGCGCCGCGGCCTGGATGTCTGCTTCATCGACAGCTTGGAATAGCGTTGCAATTGGTGACGGAGCGCTCGGCACGACTCCTCTTAATGCGGGCTCTAACAATAATGTGGCGATTGGAGCGAATTCTCTCAGAAATCTTACGACTGGCTCGAGTAATGTTGCAATAGGTAAAGACGCTCTTTACTCTGCTACTAGCGGCTCAGAAAACTTTGCACTCGGAGCGAGCGTCCTCTACTACAATAATGGCGATTATAACGTTGGTATAGGTTCAGGCGTACTCGGGTCAAATACTTCAGGTAGCTATAACATTGGCATAGGTAGGCTTTCGATGCAGTACAACACTGTTGGTGAGAATAACGTCGCGATCGGCGGTGCGACGCTTAATCAGGCAACCTCTTCAAGTAACAACACTGCGATCGGCTTTTTCGCGGGAGCTTCAATTTCCGGTGCGACAGGTGCTGTTGGTGCCGGCAACACTCTTCTTGGGCATCGAGCAGGAGGTGAGATCACTACGGGAGGCTACAACACAATTATTGGATACTTTACGGGCTCAAACGTTACCACAGGAAGCAATAATATTCTTATCGGCCAGGATGTGCGCAGTGGACTTAGTGTGACGGCATCCGATCAGCTCAATATTGGTAATCTCCTCTTTGGTACGGGCCTTGGAAGCGGTACCACTCTTGGCACTGGGAACATTGGAATTGGTCTTGCGAACCCTGCCACCAAACTCGATGTTCTCGGCACCGCTTCCTCCACTAATCTCTTCGTCAATACAACTGCAACGACGACGAACCTCACAATCTCAGGCATCACAAACTCACTTCTTTCTGCAAACTCTCTCGGCCAAGTGATCGCAACCTCAACGCTCTCAACGAACTACCTCTCAGGTACTCTCGCAACGATCAACTCAACAACTATCACGGCAGGCGGCACGTTCACGATCACTGCAGCATCCTCAACACTCCTTGCGAACACCAACTACTGGAGCGGCAGCAACACCTTCACCAATGCCACCTCAACCAATTTCGCCATCACCTCGATTACTTCTTCTCTGCTAAAGACAAATTCAAGCGGTTCCATCGTTCCAGCTATTGCGGGCACTGACTATTCCAACTTCCAGTTCCCATGGACGGCGACGACATTCGGCGCGACATCGGCGAACTCAACTTCCACTCTCATCGGCTTCAACGCAGGACTCTACGCTCTCGCATCTTCTACGATTGGCAATGGAACGCTCGGATTGACAGTGAGCGGTACTGCAACCACAACCGGCCGAGCATACTTTGGAGGGAATGTTGGCATCGGCATTGCAAATCCTGCGCACTTACTTGAGATAACTCCAACCGCTGACAACGCAAATCATTTTGTAATCAATAGTAGCAGCGGTGCGGATAGATTCCGAGTGGGGACTGACGGGTCCGGTCACGGTTTCCTTACACTTTTTGATGGCTCAAGTAATCAAGATGTTTTGATTGGAGCAAATGGCATCTCGTACTTTAACGGCGGCAATGTTGGTATCGGTAACAGTGCTCCGAACGAGAAGCTCAACGTCCAAGGTGCAATCGCAGGCCAAGCACTCTTTGCAACATCAAGCACGATTACTTCTGTGTTCACAGGTGGTGTGTATGTGACTGGTACGACGACTTTGGCAAACGCCACTTCAACAAATTTTGCGATTACTGCTGTCACCTCAACTCTCCTTAAAACAAATTCGACAGGCGGAGTCATTCCCGCGATCGCAGGAACAGACTATTCAAACTTCCAGTTCCCATTCACTCCTGCTGCAAGTTGGAATTCGACTTCAACGTTGATCTTGTTCAGTAACGGTATCATTGCGAATGCTTCCTCTACTATTGGTGCGGGAGGGCAGGCGACAGGACTCACGATCTCAGGAGGCGCGACAACGACGGGGGACTTGAGAGTACAAGGAACTGCAACATCATCGTTTGCAGGAATCCTTTCCATCGGATCAACAACTCCAGCAGGAACTCCAGTCTTTTTTGTCGGAACATCTTCGCCACTTCTTACCGTCACGAAGCCTCGTGGGTACGTTGGGATCGGAACTGCCTCTCCTACAAGCGTTCTCTACGTAAATACTCCGACAACAGATATTGCGGCGGCGACATTCGCGAAAGCTCAGGCGGGAAGTGACACAGGCGCGTATCTCGAATTCACAGGCGCGTCAGGTGTTTCGCGTGGTTTCGTCGGCTTCACAAAACACGGAGGGGGATCCGACACGTTCTTCACAGGTGAGACTGCGGATGCACTCGCGATTCGCGCAGAAGCCGCGTTCCAACTTGGAGTCGGAGATCTCATCAGCATGACTGCGATTGATAATGGAAATATTGGTATCGGTGATGTATCTCCAGCTTCTCTCTTTACTGTGGGAGCGAATGATGCGTTCCAGGTCAATTCATCCGGTGTGGTCGCCGCAGCAACAGGTATTACATCAAGCGGCAACATCACGTTCTCCGGACTTTCTGCAGGGGGAGTTGGCGTCACCGGAACTGGCCTACTATACTCATTCTCCACCTCCACATGGACCTTCGCATCCTCAACTCTCCTTTCAGACACTAACCGTTGGACAGGAGGTAACGTCTTTTCAAATGCTACCTCAACTAATTTTGCGATCACAGCCGTCACTTCTTCTCTACTAAAGACGAATGCTAATGGCTCCATCGTTCCAGCAATCGCCGGTACCGACTATGTCGCCGGCTCAAGCTTCTTCCAATTCCCATGGACTGCCACGACATTCGGCTCTACCGCAGCAAACTCGACTTCCACTCTCATCGGCTTCACGCAGGGTATCTACGCTCTCGCATCTTCTACTATCGGCGCAGGCGGACAGACGACAGGGCTCACTATCAGTGGAGGCGCGACCACAACAGGGAATGCGTACTTTGCGGGAAGAGTGGGCATCGGCACCGCATCTCCTGTGACTGACCTTGAGGTCTCTAGGACCTATGGCAAAATTGCGCGATTTTACGCAACAGCCCAGACAGGGATTTATCTTGATGTAGCAAATGATAACAATAAGGGCGGATACATCGGTCACAGTCTTCCTTCGATGACCAGCTCCGTCGGTACAGTAAATAGTGGACTGTGGCTCAGTTCTTATGATGGTTCAAACCCTGGAGGCACAATTAAACTAGCTACCGCAGACACGGATCAAATAAGTTTTATTACAGGCACCACACCAGTAAGCCGCATGTCTATCACTAGTGCCGGTAAGGTAGGTATCGGCACCACTTCTCCCGTGGCCCAATTGACTGTGGCTACGCAGAATGGGGCAAATGGTTCCATAAACAAGCTCTTCCTTGTTGCGTCTTCAACCGCGTCAGCAACTACAACACTCTTCTCAATTGATAATACTGGATTGGTTAGCTACACAACATTGAACGGAGGTCCAGCTACGACCACAGCCCTCGCCATCACTGGAGTCACCTCTTCTCTGCTCAAGACAGACTCTGCAGGAAATGTTCTCGCCGCTGTTGCAGGTACCGACTACTCCAACTTCGGTTTCCCATTCACTCCATCTGCAAGCTGGAACTCAACCTCAACGCTCATCCTCTTCTCGCAGGGAATCATTGCAAACGCATCTTCAACAATCGGCGCAGGAGGACAGGCGACTGGGCTCACCATCTCAGGCGGTGCGACAACGACCGGGGATTTGAGTGTTCAAGGAACTGCAACGTCATCTTTTATCGGGGTTCTATCAATTGGCTCAACGACTCCTTCAGGAAACGCGTTGTTTTCAATAGGCACTTCCACCCCGCTAATTGTTGTTGATAAGAGAACAGGAAATGTGGGTATTGGGACTTCCGCACCTGGAGCCACACTCGACATATTCAAAGCGTCTGGGACCGGTCTGCGCATAGGGCAGAGCGGCAACTATTTCATTAGTCTTGGTTCAAGCGGTATCGTTTCGAGTAGAGGAGCGGGTGCGTTTGTAATAAACTCAGATCACGGCATAAACTTCCAAGAAGATTCGACCACCGTATTTTCAATTGCAGACGGAGCGCCTGCAAACATCCTCTCTATTTCGAGCACAGGAAACGTCGGCGTAGGAACCACGTCTCCATATGCAAAACTCTCAGTCGTTGGCGAAGCGGTCGCCGCATATTTCACCGCAACGACGACAACGAACATCAACACCTTCCCGCTTCTCACTTCAACGACCGCAACCACAACAAATCTTGCAGTGACAGGAGTCACATCTTCACTCTTGAAGACCAACTCTCTCGGACAGGTGACTGCAGCTGTGGCAGGCGCCGATTATGCAAACTTCCAGTACCTTTTCCCATCGAATGCCACGACGACAGCGCTCGGTTTATATGCTTCAACCACGATTGGCGATGGATCACAGGTAGGCGGACTTACTATTAGTGGTGGTGCGTCAACAACCCGGGACTTTTATTTCGGAACAGGAGCACAAGTTGATTTCCATGATGAGATCGCTGACAAGTTGTATCTTTACTCAAATACATATGGAATTGGTATCGAAGCCAGCACGCTTACAAATTGGTCAGGCACACAATTTCGTTGGAGGGTCGGAGGGACGTCTGTTACGACGGGGTCAGAACGAATGCTCTTAACCGGTTCAGGTCTTACGGTTACTGGGAGTGCGACGACGAGCAGCAACCTTGTGGTACAAGGAAACGCCACCACCACGAATCTCGCAATCACCGGCGTTACTTCCTCTCTGTTAAAGACAGACGCATCAGGAAATGTTCTCGCTGCAGTCGCAGGAACTGACTACGCAAACTTTGGCTACCTCTTCCCAGTCGACGGGTATGCGACAACGACAGGCCTCGGAATCTTTGCTTCGACGACGATTGGTGACGGGTCGCAAGCAGGTGGACTAACTGTTTCCGGTAATGCAACAACAAGCGGCCGACTCTTTGTGGGTAACAGTATCGGGTCCGTGAACACGGCGTCGGCAAATGGGCCAAGAGCTATAAACCTTATTGATACGAGTGCAGTGATGCGTGTATGGAGATATGCCGCAACGACGACAACCAACAATCCAGCGATTGAACTCATCCAAGGCACGAATACGAATGGTTCAAGTGCCGACAATACATGGTGGGACATGTTTACATCCGCAGATGGTGGTACGCCTGATAGCGAACGATTCAGCATTCGGCGAAGGACAGGCGGCAGTAATGGCGTATTCTTTTCGATTCATAGTAGCGGCAATGTGGGGATAGGGAACAACGTCCCTTCTGAAAAACTCAACGTCCAAGGTGCCATTGCAGGCCAGGGTCTCTTTGCAACATCAAGTGCAATGACATCTGTCTTCACGGGAGGGCTCACAGTATCCGGCACAACGACTCTCGCAAGCGCAACCTCAACCAACTTTGCGATCACGAATCTCACCTCGACACTTCTCAAAACTAATAGCGACGGCTCTGTTGTTGCCGCAGTCGCAGGAACTGACTATGCAACCCCAGGACAGGCTTCGTTCCCGTTCACTCCGTCAGCAAGTTGGAACTCAACTTCAACCCTCATTCTGTTCTCACAGGGAATCATTGCGAACGCTTCCTCTACTATTGGTGCAGGAGGACAGGGAACAGGTCTCACGATTTCAGGCGGAGCTACGACGACTGGGCATTCATATTTTGCGGGAAGTCTCGGTATCTCCACTACAACATTCAACAGCGCTCAATTCTCACTTCAGGCAACGAGCTCAAACGCCACGTTAGCAACTCTGTATTCTTCGACAGGATCAACAAAACTGTTTGACGCAACCGTTGTCTCAGATGTTCCATTGTTTACATTCGGTAAGAAAGCCGGGACAAAACTCACGCAATACACGCAGGTGGAATTTACAGATGAAAACGGAAACAATTCTGACTGGTCATTCCGTGTTGCAGGCAACTCATATCCAATAATCAACCTTGGAAGTTCAGGCGGAACGCTCGCCTCTCCTTCAAACGTTTCGCCACCAACGGAATACTCAAACAAAATTTCAGGACTCATTCTTGGGCACGGGTATATAAATAGTGCGTGGAGAGATACATCGGGTATCAGTTTCGGTTACGACGCGACACCTTCTGGTTCTGCATACAGCAGTAACATTACGTTCCTCACAACAAGTGGTACCACGATTACCGAGAGAATGAGATTGAGCACGGCTGGAAACCTTGGCATCGGAAACAATTCTCCAACAGAGAAACTCAACGTCCAAGGTATCGCTCAAGCCCAGGCATTCAACGCAACCTCGACAGCGTTCACCTCACAGCTTCTAGGTGGTCTCATCGTCTCTGGTACTACGACTCTTGCCAACGCTACGTCGACGAATTTGTCTGTTTCTGGGACGGCTTCCACAACGGCACTCATTGTTTCTGGCGCCGGCGGAGCTGCAGGATGTGCGACATTTGCGGCAGACGGTACTATTTCAAACACAGGATCTGCGTGTGGCACGGGAGGCGGCACATTCTCATGGACTGCGACGACATTCGGCTCTATCGCGGCAAACTCCACCTCGACACTCATCGGCTTCACGCAGGGTATCTACGCGCTCGCATCCTCAACGATTGGAGATGGCACGCAGACAGGAGGACTCACTATCTCAGGAGGTGCTACTACTACAGGACAGTTGACAGTTTCTGGAACGGCCACTTCTTCAATCGCAGGCACGCTTTCATTGGGATCAACCACCCCAATCGGGTCCAACAGTAGATTATTTATTCAGTCTCCTTCAAGTGGAAGCGCGTTCAGGATCGCAAGAGCAACTTCAGCGGGAAGCTTTATAGATGTTTCTCTTAGTTCATCAGGGAATACGGCGGCCACGACAATTACTGATGGTGGCTCAAACACTCTTACTGTTGCCGCAGGGTCTGCTGGGATTTCGCTTAACGATGCTAATGCTTCACCAGTAAAAATCCACACAGCTACAGCTTTGAATACGAGCTCCTTTACTGTAGGCAGTGGAACTACGACGTTCGTCGGTGGAAGAGTTGGTGTCGGAACTTCTTCCCCATTCGCAAAATTCTCTATTCATGCTCCAAGCAGCGGCACTTACTTTTCAACTATCTTTGCTGTCGCATCTTCCTCACTCGCCGCGACCACCACCGTCTTTTCAGTTGACGGTCTTGGCGCCACCACAACCAACTTCGCGATCTCCAACGTTACATCTTCACTTCTCAAAACCACCGCAACAGGCGCTGTGATTCCGGCAGTCGCCGGCACTGACTACGCAACTCCAGGACAGGCTTCGTTCCCATTCACTCCCGCAGTGGCATGGAACGCTACTTCAACTCTCATTCTCTTCTCGCAGGGAATCATTGCGAACGCTTCCTCCACGATTGGAGATGGTACACAAGCAGGTGGTTTGACTATTAATGGAGGTGCAACAACCACAAGAAATCTTGTACTTACTGGCACTGCAGCAAATCTAGTGCTCGGATCGAACTATTTAAGTGGTGACGGGGGGGATGAGGGTATTTTTGTAGATTCTAGCGGCTATGTTGGTATTGGTACCACTACTCCTCCATCCAAATTGTCGGTCCAAAGTGGGGGAGGTACCAATGCCATTCTTGTTACAAATTCAGGCAATGGATCAAACTCAACCGCTCTTCACGTGAATTCTAATGGGTCGGGTACTTTCTATGCGTATGACCTCGATGCTAACCTCACCGCTTTGTATAGTAACGAAGCGGCACGCCTTGCTTCAGGAGGTTTGTATCTCTGGACCAACTCTGCAACCGACGCATCAGGGGGTGGTACACCTGATACCTCATTCTCACGACTTTCTGCAGGGAAAATTGGTGTCGGCACTGGGGCAGCAAATGAAATAGACGGTACCTTGATTGCTGGAAGTATTGGCATCGGCACCACCTCGCCATACGCCAAACTCTCCGTCGTCGGCGAAACGGTCGCCGCATACTTCACCGCAACGACGACAACGAACATCAACACCTTCCCGCTTCTCACTGCTACGACCGCAACAACCACAAATCTCGCAGTGACGGGAATCACTTCATCGCTCCTCAAGACGAATTCTCTCGGTCAGCTCACCGCCGCTGTTGCCGGCACTGACTACGCAACTCCAGGACAGGCTTCGTTCCCATTCACTCCCGCAGTGGCATGGAACGCTACTTCAACTCTCATTCTCTTCTCGCAGGGAATCATTGCGAACGCATCTTCTACTATAGGCGCCGGCGGACAGACGACGGGGCTCACCATCTCAGGAGGTGCGACCACAACAGGGAATCTCTTCGTTACAGGATCTGGCACATCCACATTCGCAAATTATCTGGGCATCGGCACGACTTCGCCTTGGGGTAATGGTCTATTAACGGTCGGAACCTCTACGCCTCTACTATATGTAGATAAAACGAACGGCTATGTTGGTATGGGCACAACGACCCCAACTGCTCAACTTCAAGTCGGGGAGCAAGTAGCGGTTCCTTTTGCCTCAGGTCTCAACACATCTTTGGTAAAGTTCGGGCGAGAAATAATAGACTCTGGTTCTGTTGATCAGGAGACCGCGGTATTGCAGGTGGGGTCCAATATCAGATCTACGGGAAATACAGGAGAGATTCACGCAAGCATGTACACAGAGATGGAGACCAATGCTTTGAGTTACGGTAATTTCACAAACAGTCTCCTTGGTCACTCGATTAATATCGTGCACAGAGCTACAACAACAGTGGCAAACTTCCAGGCTCTGGATCCAGACATTCAGTTAGTTGCTGGTGCAGGATCTGTAACCAACGCGATGGGCGTCGACATTGATGTGTCCCCTCAAGCGGGTTATACGGGGACAGTCACCAATGCATACGCGATTAAAGCGGATATCGATAATGTATCCGGAGCGACGATAACCAATGCGTACGGGTTGCGCTTGGGTTTCACTAACGGCGGGACTCTGACAAACGGATATGGCGTCTACCTTACTGACGTACCTGCTACAAATAGTTATGGAATTTACCAAGCTGGGACAAACGACCTCAATTATTTCGGGGGCAATGTTGGAGTTGGCACAACATCTCCATTTGCCAAACTCTCAGTGCACGGAGACACACTCGGCACATACAACTCGACCTTGTTCGCAGTTGCATCCTCGTCTCTTTCAGCAACGACAACAATCTTCTCCGTCGACCAGCTCGGTGCAACCACGACAAACTTCGCCATCTCGAATGTCGCCTCCTCACTCCTGAAGACAACCGCAACAGGCGCTGTGATTCCGGCAGTCGCCGGCACTGACTACGCAACTCCAGGACAGGCTTCGTTCCCATTCACTCCCGCAGTGGCATGGAACGCTACTTCAACTCTCATTCTCTTCTCGCAGGGAATCATTGCGAACGCATCTTCTACTATAGGCGCCGGCGGACAGACGACAGGCCTTACGATCTCTGGCGGAGCGACGACGACGGCGGATCTTGTCGTGGGCGGCGGGACACTTAACATATCGAATCAAACTTTTAGCTCAGAGCAGACATACAGCCGGTTACTAAATCGCACGGTTGTGCAGCACTACCAAAACAGTTCCAATAATTATGTTCGAAATCTCGATATTGTTGCAGCGGGATATGATAGGCAATCCGTCATTCGATTCCTGAATCAGACACGAAATACTTCAGACCCAGTGGAAACAGTAAGAATTAATGAATCAGGAAATCTAGGTGTTGGCACAACATCTCCATTTGCCAAACTCTCAGTGCACGGAGACACACTCGGCACATACAACTCGACCTTGTTCGCAGTTGCATCCTCGTCTCTTTCAGCAACGACAACAATCTTCTCCGTCGACCAGCTCGGTGCAACCACGACAAACTTCGCCATCTCGAATGTCGCCTCCTCACTCCTGAAGACAACCGCAACAGGCGCTGTGATTCCAGCTGTTGCCGGCACTGACTACGCAAACTTCAGCTACCTGTTCCCAGTCAATGGATATGCCACTACAACTGGGCTCGGGATCTTTGCCTCGACAACAATCGGCGCAGGCGGACAGACGACGGGACTCACCATCTCAGGAGGTGCGACCACAACAGGGAATCTCTTTGTCACCGGATCTGGTACGTCGACTTTTTCGAACTTCCTAGCGATCGGTACCTCATCTCCGTGGGGGAATGGCTTATTAAATGTAGGCACATCAAGTCCTCGACTATACGTCGACAACACAAGTGGCTATGTTGGTATTGGCACCACTACTCCTTCGTATCCGTTAACTGTTGCAGGCTCAAGTGCACTTATTTATAACGAGACAGGATCGGCCTACCTGAATTTGAAGAGTGGGGTAAATGGTGATAACGCCATTAATGCGGGCATCAATTTCCAAGGAGCCGATGGTACAGACTTTGCTATAAGTTATGACCGCCGCGGTTGCTGCACACCGGGTCTTAACTTTTGGAGTTATATAGCAGGTGAATATAAAGAAGTCTTCTCCGTCGGGCTTAACAATGGTCTCATTCTAAATAGATTCCCGGGCACACCGTATCCAGGCAACGTGTCCATGCAAACAGGATCAACGAGTGCAGCTATCCTCACCGTTGATGGAGGAGGAAGTTCAGGTGCAGCTGTAAAAGGCCTGGTAGTTCAAGGGGCTTCGAGTCAAACAGCCAATCTTCAAGAGTGGCAAAATAGTTCCGGTGTCGTTTTGGCAGCAGTAACAGCGGCAGGTAACTTCGGCATAGGTAACGGTAACGTCTCTCCAAACGAAAAACTCAATGTCCAAGGCGCTATCGCTGGTCAGGCCCTCTTTGCAACATCAAGCACAATGACGTCTGTGTTCACGGGCGGCGTATATGTGACTGGCACGACGACTTTGGCAAACGCCACCTCAACAAACTTTGCCGTCACAGGCACCGCCTCAACCACAGCTCTCATCGTCTCGAACGCAGGTGGTACCGCAGGATGTGCGACATTCAGTTCAATCGGTCTTCTCTCAAATACAGGATCTGCGTGTGGTGGAAGTGGCAGCGCATTCCCATTCACTCCAACTACATTCGGCGCAACGTCAGCTAACTCAACTTCAACTCTCATTGGATTCACGCAGGGTATCTACGCGCTCGCTTCTTCAACGATTGGTAACGGCACGCTTACGGGAGGGCTCACGATTAGCGGTGGGGCAACGACGACCGATAACTTATATGTCGGCGGATATTTAGAGGTTGTGGATTCGGGCACTCTGGCGAACTTTAATGACGGGTCAGATGGTATCAATTTCCAGGTAAGTGGTGGAGTTGCTGGGATCATTGGCTACGATGGAAGTGCATACAACGATCTCGACTTGCGTGCTCTAGCTGGAGCAGGGTCGCAACTGTATTTGGACACAGGAGGCAACGTCGGTATCGGGACGACAAGTCCGTCCACGTTGCTACATGTTCAAGGAGGGGTGATTAGGAGCAGTCATGCAAATGGGACATACGCTCTCGACATCGATGCTTCATCGGCAAGTGGCCCTGTGGCTACATTTGGAACTGGCTCGGACTCAGATGCGTACATGACCTTCGGGTCATATAACAGTATCAACAATCTTGATACTAAATCTCGAGATTTCCATCTGTTTTCAACGGCTGTTACCTCTGGCTTATTCTTCGAATCAAGCAATGGTAACGTTGGTATAGGCACAACCTCTCCATATGCGAAACTCTCTGTGGTCGGTCCGGTCGTCGCAGAATATTTCCACGCGACCTCAACAGCGGCGACATCAACATTCGCGGGCGGACTTTTCGTCAACAACGGTGCGATCACTCACGACTTCTCGAGCGGCCTCACTTCAATAGACAACCTCGCCCTTGGCGCGCTCACGTTCGATACTGATGCTGGTATCGTGTCGTGGGTAGACATGCCAGTAACTTCCTCAGCGGCGGCAGGCACTGCCGAAAGCTACTCCGCTCAGATCGATGGCAACCCGCTTCTTACAATCTATGGAGAATCCAATGCTTCTGGTGGCGTGCAGAATATTGGCGTCGGTATCGGAACAACGACTCCGGGTGCGAAACTCGCAATTCAAGCCGGAGCAACAGATACATATAAAGCAAGCCTCTTCACGATAGGTAGTTCCACAAGCGCATACGCATCCTCGACACTATTTACAGTCCAGGCAACAGGAAACGTTGGCATCGGGACCTCTTCGCCGTCAACCGCACTGTACGTTCAGCACAATAACTCAAGCTCCGGAGTGCCGTCTGCTGTTGTTCAAAACACAAATACTGCAGGGAAGTCGCAGTATGCGGCCTTCAATGCAAACAGCACAGTGAGTGCGGGCTTCGGGGTTTTCAACTCAGCTATTGGGGTGTCTTCGCTTCAGGATGTTCCACACTTTTTCAGTTCCGGACAGCTTCAAATTATGTCTGACGGAGGGACCGCCTCCGGTGGGACGAGTCCAATTATCTTTAAGGCAGGCGGGTACGATACAGCAGCAGAAGTTATGCGTATTGTTTCCGGCAAAGTCGGCATCGGCACGACATCTCCTTGGGCGAAGCTCTCAGTCAATAATTTCACCGCGGCAGCAGGGTCAACAGCGCCACTCTTTATCGTTGCTTCTTCGACTGGAACAGGAGCAACATCTACCGCGTTCTTTATTTCAAGTACAGGTGCAGTTGGGATAGGAACATCAACCACCGTTATTAATGGCACGGAAAGGGCGCTAGTCTTAGTCGCGAAAGGAACGACGAATGAGCTCATAGGTTTTTCTGGAAGTACGACGACAACCAAATGGCACCTTGGTCTGCAAGCGAAGGGCACAGATCTGAATTTTGCGGAAACGGGGGTAGCGGACGGTAGATTGTACTTGCAAGCGGGAGGCAACGTCGGCATCGGTACGACATCGCCAACCGACACTCTCACGGTGGATGGCGCGGGTCGATTCACAGGTGCATATACGGAAGCAACTACGAACTTCGGTGTTCATGTCGGATACTTAGCTTCAACGCCTCGCATTCTTTTCGCAAACGGCAATTCTGCCCAGAACTGGCAGATCGATAACTCATCTGGGGACTTCAGGTGGTACACACCAGGCGTGGTGCATATGAATTTGTCCACCACAGGGGGTCTCACACTTCCGAACACGACGAGCGGTATAATCAAGGCGAGCGGCACCGGTGATAGTTATTTCACCGGCGATCTCGGCATCGGTACTACATCACTACGTAGTGATTCTGATCTACATATTTACAATTCAACAGGTGGAATCCTTGATCTTGAGACAAGCGATGCGGCGGTTATTTCCGGAGACGATCTCGGCACAATCCGCTTCTTTGCGACAGATGCTGGGTCTACCATCATGGCTCCGGGCGCATATATCCGCGCTGAAGCGAACGGTACATGGGGCGATACTGCGGACGTAGACGATGCTCCGACCTCGCTCCTCTTCTTTACGCAAAGCGATGGAGCAACCAACGATCTCGCCACTGCACGCATGCTCATCAACTCAAGTGGTAACGTTGGCGTTGCATCTTCTACTCCCTGGGCGAAATTCGGCATTGAAAATACGGGATCAGACCGCTCGTTTGTCGTAGGCGACGTCGCAGGCGACCCGACCCCATTCGTCGTAGATGCAAGCGGTAGCGTAGGCGTAGGATCATCAACTCCGTGGAGATTACTTTCGGTCGCGGGGACAGTTGCGTTCTCAGGGCTCACGTCGTCTGCAGCGGGAACTGCAAACTTTAGTACAGTATGTCTCGCTGAACTAACCGGTGACATCGTGCAGAATGCAGATGATACATGTACGTCTTCTACTGCCACAATCAAACATGATATTTTTGAATTAGACTTGAATGGTCTTGAGATTGTTTCTGCGATGACACCGAAGTCATATATATATAACGACGATCTCGACGAGGAAGTGTTCTGGGGATTCATTGCAGAAGACATGGATCAAATTGATGATACGTTTGGCACCAAGTTGACTCACTATGAGAATGGGCAGCCGCGCGACTACCAGCAACGTGCCGTTCTTGCTGTCTTTACCGATGCAATACAGGAATTAAATTCTCGAACCGTGTTCGCCTCAAGTACATACGCATCCTCAACTCCTCGACTATTCGTAGATGCAACAGGAAACATCGGGATCGGCACCACAACTCCTCAATACGATCTCCACGTTGTAGGTGATGTTGCCGCACAATCCTTTGTAAACATCTCAACCGAGAGCTCCAAGAAGAACATCAGTGAGATCGGTGAAGCAACAGAAGACCAATATCTCCAGAAACTTGAGAACATCGATCTTGTTAATTACCTCTACGTCACAGAATCAAGCACCTCCACCCCTCATCTAGGCCTTATTGCAGAAGACGCTCCAGCAGAAGTCCTTGCTGCAGGTGGAAAGGGCGTCGACCTCTACAAGTTCATCTCCTTCCTTACGGGTGCTTTGAAATCTCTTGCTGCTGATGTCAAAGAACTGAGCGAGAAAGTCGCAAGGTTCGCACAAGAGATCACATCGAGGAAGGTTGTCGCTACGGATACTCTCTGTGTCGGCAATACTTGTGTGACTGAAAGCCAGTTGCAGCAACTACTTGCCGGTCAGAGTGCTACGCCAACACCAGATCCTGAGGAACCTCTTACCGGTACTGGCGGCGGTACCGACGAAGCCCCTGTCATCACTATTATCGGCGAGAGTACGATGCATATAGAAGTTGGAGCAGGGTATACAGATCAAGGAGCGCTCGTAGTAGATGATATAGATCCTAGTGTTGCGATCACCACGTTCGTCGACGGCGAACACGTCCTTTCTGTACAACTCGACACCTCATCCCCAAGAACATACGAAATAAAATATCGCGCAGTAGATTCAGCAGAGAATGTTACTGAGGCACTACGCACTGTCGAGGTCACGGAGCCAGTGGTGTCGGAATCAGACGCTGACGGTGAATCAATCCCAGACATTGGAACTAACTCCGAAGAGTCTGATACAGAGGTATGATTACTTCGATGCGCACCAAAAGGATAGTAAGAATTCTTGTTAAGACTGGACTCCTCCTCGCGATCGGTGTGAGTATCGGTATATATGTGGCAAAGGGTAAGGGAATTGATGAGTGTGGCAAAGCATATACATTCCTGAATCAAAGCGCGATTTGCGCCGAGCAAGTGATCTCGAAGACTGCGTACACGAAGACCCAGCGCGAGATCAGTCAATATGTCGAAACTGCACGATTGACCGGAAAGGCAAAGGAGGTAAGTGTATATTTTCGTGATTTGAATAATGGCCCCGTATTTGGACTTAATGAACTGGACGAATTTGTCCCTGCATCACTCCTGAAGTTACCGCTTGCCTTCGTGTACCTTACGGTTGCAGAAATACAACCTGGATTACTCGCTCAACGAATTCAATATACAGCCGCCGATACTACAGCAGTGCAGTATTTCAAGGGCATTCAAACGGTCCATGCCGGGGAAGAGCATACAGTGGAAGAGCTATTGGAGCTCATGCTGACGTATTCTGACAATAATGCGCAAGAACTGCTGTCGAGCTATTTAGAGACCGACTCGAGCGCCATCGATGTTCGTGCGGAAATATTCAACGAACTTGGTCTTACGGATCCCGAGACCGCAATGGAAGAAAGTTTGAGCGTACGCGGATACGCAGCACTTTTCCGTCTGTTATATAACGCATCTTTCTTAAATGCCGAACAGTCGGAAAAAGTCTTGGGATGGCTGTCGCGCTCGGATTTTAAAGAGGGGCTCACAGCAGGAGTACCCGAGGGCATTATCGTTGCTCATAAATTCGGGGAACGCTCGGCAATGGATTCAGATGAACGACAGTTACACGATTGCGGCATCGTCTACTATCCCGAAAATCCGTATCTGTTGTGCATTATGACAAAGGGCGACAATTGGGAAGAGCTTGCGAAGGTGATTGCCGATATTTCCCGTACGATATTTGAAGAAGTGAATTCACGTAGGATATGAGAAAGCACGATCTCAATGCAGTGGCGGCAATACTATTTATAGGTGCAATTTTTCTTGCGCCGCAGTTTGCGGATGCGGGTGTTATCGGCCGACCGGCGAATAATCTCGGTCTCATAGGGTATTGGAGTTTTAATGAAGGAACAACGACCAGCGTCGGAGATTTCAGTGGTTTTGGAAACACGGGCACCGCGTCTACCTCTATGTGGACCTCGGGTAGAAGAGGTACGGCGCTCAACTTCAATGGTACCAACCAGTACGCGACAATGTCGACTTTCAATCAATCTCTTTTACCTGCCACTTTTGTGTCATGGGTATACGTACCGACGGCAGCCGACCTGCAGGCATGCCGGGGGGTCGTCTTCTCGAGAGGCACGAGCGTGTCAGGTATTAACGTAGGAGCATGCTCTGCTTCGACGAAGCTCGGGTATCACTGGAATGGTGCTGCGAATACATGGGGGTGGACTGGAGGACCTCCCGTTCCTATCGGCGAATGGTTCCTTGCAGCGCTTGTTGTTGAATCTAGTCAGGCAACGATGTATGCAATAACCGCAAGTGGGGCAACTTCGACTGCAAATGGAGTCGCCCACACTGCTTCGACGATAAATGACCTCAAGATTGGCGTTGATGAAACGTTGGATCGTTATTTTGAAGGAAAGATAGATGAGGCGCGTATTTATAATCGTGCATTAACCCAGGCAGAATTGCAGGTGTTGTATCAATCTGGAGCTGCCGTTCTCAATAAATCTCATACTTCCGTCGCGGAGGGTCTTGTCGGATGGTGGACCATGGATGGTCAGGAGATGTCTATGAATATCGGGGACAAAAGTGGTAATGGGAATAACGGGTATCTCGTTAACGCGCCGACGTCAACAGCTCAGATTGTCGGCAAAATTGGTTCCGCGCTCTCCTTTGATGGAATAGATGACTATGTGATCGTGAACGATAGTGACAGCTTAGATACAGCAAACGGCCTAACGGTCTCAGCGTGGATATACGATAGTAATGATGGACAGCAACGCCACTCGATAAATAAAGACAACACCTCGCAAAGAAATTGGATAATCAGGCGTCAAACGGATACCACAGGTAATTACCACATGTGGAATTCCGGGGGTACTTTGCGTCAGTTTGTGCCCGCGAACAGTTGGAAAATTAATGAATGGTTCCACGTGGTGTTTACGGCTGCTGTTAGTGGGTCAACGATTAATCTTGAGGTGTTCATTAACGGAGTTTCTGTCGGAACAGATTCATTCGCAGGTACGGCTCTGCAAACGGGTACTTCGCGGATGCATATGGGCATAGACGCGCCCGGCGGTAGTGAAAAACGCCAACGTCTTGACGACGTACGTGTGTACAATCGAGCGGTTTCTGCAGCGGAGGCGAAACAAATATATAACGAAAGCGCCGGAGCTAAAATAAACGTGAGTACGGCAACAGGATCTTTAAATGACGGACTTGTCGGATATTGGTCATTCAACGGTCCAGATGTCACAGATACAGCAATCTACGATCGTTCTCCGAGCGGGGTCAATAGTTATTTTGTTAATAGTGCAACATCAACGGCAAAAACTCCGGGGGTCATAGGACAAGCGCTCAATTTTAATGGCGTTAACAATTTTGCATCGCTGCTCACAGACTTCAGCGAGCCGTCGAATCTCACTCTTTCTATATGGTTTAAGACCACCTCTACCGCTTCAAAGAATGCACTTTTCGGTCAGGCGAATGTGCAACCGCCAACCGGGGCGAGCTCATTCGTGCCGCCGCTATGGGTATTGTCTGACGGAAGAGTGCGAGCAGAACTTTGGACCGGAGGCGCGGGGCAAATTTATTCATCAAGTGGCTACAACGACGGGCATTGGCACATGGCCACTCTCGTTGCCACGACGACAATGCAATCTTTGTATGTGGATGGAGAATATGTCGGAAGTAGATCCGGTACTCTTAGTCAGAGCTGGTGGGTGTCCTCAACTATCGGCGCTGCGTATGTGAACTCCCGTGAGAGTCAGAGTGGGTGGGGCTACTTCAATGGATCGATAGATGAAGTGAGATTCTATAACCGCGCACTGAGCGCTGCGGAGATTAAGCGACTCTACAATACAGGACAATGAGACCAGTACTGTTCATTATTGTTTTGCTCATAGTGGGCACTGCCACGGTGTTTTTCATTTCGTCGCGCCAGAGTGTGGTTGTGGGAAATACTCTGACTTTTGAACCGAAAGTTGCTGAGCGGCCGATTGTGCAACCGAAGCCGGATAGTTCCGGCGTATCGACCTATAAAGATTCAGATTATGGCTTCATACTCACATATCCTCCTGAGTACAAGGTAGCGAAGATAAAAAATGAGGAAGCGGACACATTTCTGCTCCAAGACAGCACTGGAACGGGAATGCAAATAATTGTAAGTCCATTTGATGAACCTGCGGAGGCTTTCACTGTCGCACGCGTGCGACAAGATTTGCCGGACCTCCCGATGCGAAATGTGCGGATCGCAAAAATGCCACTTGCCGGTATAGAAGGTATTCTGTTCGAGAGTTCCGGCGGGGGGTTTGGGGGGAGTGTCGAATTCTGGTTTGTACATAAGGGTTATTTATATCAGGCGAGCACATACCTAAGCCAAATGAGCCTTTTTGAGGATGTGATGGGTACAATCCGATTCTGACTTTTTGTGGATACTCGGTAGTTCCAGTCACGAAGATAGTGTAAAATAGTCCGATATGATTCGCGTTGCCATAAACGGATTTGGAAGAATTGGCAGAGCGTTCCTTCGTTCAGCTCATGGAAGAAAAGAAATTAAAGTTGTTGCAGTAAATGACCTCACGAGTCCTGAAAATCTCGCCTACCTCCTCAAATACGACACTGTGTATGGGGGCGCCCCTTTCTCTGTCGACGTAAAAGGAAGGTCGCTCATCATTGATGGTAAGGAAGTGCCAGTCATTTCAGAACGAGATCCAGCGAAGTTACCTTGGGGTGAACATAAGGTAGATGTTGTCATTGAATCCACTGGTTTTTTCACTGACGCAGAGAAAGCGAAAGCTCATATCCAGGCGGGCGCGAAGCGTGTTGTCATAAGTGCGCCTGGAAAAGGGGAACTCGATACGGTTCTCATCGGGGCAAACGAAGATAAATTCAAAACCTGCGGCGAAGTGACATCAAACGCTTCATGCACAACAAACGCCGCCTCACCTCTCATTGGTATTTTAAGTGAAGCGCTTGGAATCGAGCGAGCGCTTCTCAACACAACACATGCATACACCGCTTCACAAAGTATTGTTGATGGTCCCGCAGAAGATGATTTTCGACGCGGACGTGCGGGCGCAGCAAATCTCGGGCCGTCCTCAACAGGAGCAGCAAAGGCAACGACATTGGCGTACCCGGAATTAAAAGGGAAGTTCGATGGTATCTCAGTGCGCGTTCCAGTTCCCGCGGGCTCCATAGTTGATATTACGTTTGTTCCAAAAAGACCAACGACAGCGGAAGAGGTGAATGACATTCTCCGCAAAGCCGCTTTTTCAGCCAAATGGAAGCGTGTATTTGCGGTGACAGAAGAACCCCTCGTGTCATCGGATATTCTCGGACTTCCGTTTGGAGCCATAGCAGATCTCGCAATGACACGTGTTGTTGATGGAACACTCGTAAAAGTGCTCGCGTGGTATGACAATGAAATGGGGTACGCGCACACACTCGTTGAGCACACGATAGAAGTCGGCAAGAACATCTAGGGTCCGTGGGGATAAGCCAATCCTCCGCTGTATTAGATGATAGAGTGACTTCATGCAGCGTCTATTGGCTGGATCTCTTTTTGCGCTCTGCTTACTAGTCCTTCCGTCCTTTGTAAACGCTCAAGCGGGTAATTCTGCTTGTAGTCAGATTGAGGCTATAAAAGCCGCTGCACAATATTTCGAGAGCATCGGAAATGAGCAACAGGCCAGGCAGTTCCGTGATATGGCAAAATCCTGCGAGACTCCAACGAACGCCTCCTGTACACTGGGTAGTAAAAAAATCCTACATGCACAATCAATTAAAGTGTTTAAGACAGCTAGCGTTCCGTACGGTACCGCATGCCAATCAGAGATGCGCAAATGCAATAACGGTGTGCTGTCCGGTTCATGGGTTAACGAAACATGCACCGTAGCGACGGCAAAATCTTGCGTTCTTAACGGGGTTACGGTTGCACATGGTAGTTCGCGGGTCTTTTACTCACAGCCGATTGTGTCATCCGGCTCAACCTGTACGTCAGTGGGGCAGAGCAGGACGTGTACGAACGGAACGCTCTCAGGCGCAGCAACTCACAGCTACGCGAGCTGCACCGTTAGCGCAAGCACCTCATGTACTTTTAATGGAGCAACAATCGCTAACGCCGGCTCCGTCACAGCGTATCAATCATCATCGGTGCCGCTTGGGAGCAGTTGCGTCTCTGAGACAAGAACGTGCAACAGCGGTGTTCTTTCAGGCTCGTATCAATTTGGTTCCTGTACCGTATCTAGTTCCCCAGTAATTGCAAAGCCAACCTGTACTTTGACTGGGCCGGCAAAAGTCCCTACCAAGAGCCCACTCGCTTTGTCATGGCAAACAACCAATAACCCAACATCGGTAAAGATCTCCCTTGGTGCAACGGTGTTAGGTTCTAGTCTTCCAGCTATAGGATCGTACACGGTCACATCCCCAGGATTTCCTGCGAAATATAACTACACAATGACCGTTGAGAATTCAGCGGGCAGTAACATTTGCACATACCGCGCAACAGTACACCAGCCGGGCGCAACTGCTCCGCTCGCATTCGTTTGGCCACAATTATATGGTCAGTTTGGAAGCTACGGACAGATGGGTACGGATCACAGCACGGTTGCTGCGGCGCTGCGCACTATGTACGGCGCCGGTTTTAAATTAAACTTCATCCGCCACGGTAGCTATTATGGGTCACAAGAAATTAGAAATGATCTTGAGACATACGATGCCGCTCGAATAGACAATCAGCTACTTGCGATTATCTACGAGGCTTGCGGTGGTTGGGACGGTGACAAGAAATGTCCGATGTCGACACAAAAGGAGCAGGAGGTGCTAACGCAGATTAAAGAGCACCTCGCACGCATAAAAGATGACACCCGTATAGTCGCGTTTTTTGTGCTTGATGATTATCCAGGCTACATTCGACCGTTTCTTGAGAAAGTACGTGCACTCGTCCTCGAATCAAATAAGACCAGCGCCGTTGCGCGTCCCATTGTATGCTCATTCGGAGGGAATCTTAATGAGATCTTGACGAAAACTAGCTTCAATAATTTCTCACCCGCGGCGTGCGACGCTGTGAATCTGTATTACTACGGCGTGAAGGGTAATAAGCCAAACGCACGCAATTGGGAGATGACGAAACTTCTTCCATCAGCCAAGGAAGGACTCAAGCAAAATGGGTGGGATGCCGCGAAGCATCCACTCCTTGCATCGACGCATGCTTTTGGCGCGCTGGGAAATTACGTTCAGCCTAGTCGTGAGGATATGCTGACGCAGGCAAAAGCATTTTGTGAAGGGGGAGCTGTCGGAAATATCTTTTTCACATGGGATCTCGCGAATGCTACCGGTCCTGCGGACACGCCGTATATGTTTGAAGGCCTTAAGGATGGATACTCTGCTTGTAAGACGATCTGGAGTAAGAAGACGACCGAGGCGGAGAGCTCTTCTTTCGTCGCGGGTGCAGCGAATGCCTTTGCCGACCTGTTTCGCCCGTGGCGTGTCCTCTTTTCCGCCGACAGTATATAATTCTGCACATGAAAGTTTATTTTGCTGCAGACCATGCCGGATTTGAATTGAAGAATGTCCTTATCGCATTTGTACAAACACTTGGACACGAAGCGGAAGATTGCGGCGCGTTTCAGATGGATATGGCCGATGATTATCCAGAATTCATCGCATCTGCTGCGGGGAAGCTTTCGCAAGATGCTGCTTCCGGAATCGAGAGTCGTGCCATTGTGATCGGTGGGTCAGGTCAGGGCGAAGCAATCGTCGCAAATCGTTTTAAGGGTGTGCGCTGCGCTCTTTACTACGGAGAAGGAGGAGAGCAGACGGATGCAGGGGGAAAGAAACTCGATGTACTTACCTCAACACGCGAGCATAATAATGCGAACGCACTTAGTCTTGGAGCTCGATTCTTAAGCGCAGACGCCGCGAAACTGGCAGTCAAAAAATGGCTTGAAATAACGTTTTCTGGGGAAGAACGGCACGCGAGACGAATCAAACAAATCGATGACGTCAATTAATATACTGCCGACGATAGTTCCCGATACCTTTGCGGGAATAGAAGAGACGAGCGAGAAGTACTCATCGTTCGCTTCTTTCTTTCAGATAGATCTAGCGGACGGAAAATTTGCACCGAACACAACGTGGTTACCGAAGGGGGATGAAATGCTTCCGAAGAATTTTCTATATGAGGTCCACATGATGGTAGCTGATCCGCATGAAGTTGGCCTCACTTGCGCGAAGATGGGCGCGCATACTCTCATCGGTCATGCTGAGGCTTTTGGAAGTGCTGAGAGAGCAAATCGTGCATTTGATGCATGGAAAATCGCGGGCGCACAGGCAGTAGCGGTCGCAATCCTTCTTGACACTCCTGTTGAAGACATTGAACTGTACCTCCCATCAGTAGATTTCGTCCTTTTTATGACGATAGCGAAGATCGGTGTGCAAGGTTTTCCATTTGAAGAGCGAAGTATTGCTAAAATTGCGGCATTCAAAGAACAGCATCCTGATGTTGTTGTTGCGGTTGACGGCGGGGTCTCTGAGAAAAACATTGCTGCTTTGACGGAGGCAGGTGCGACACGATTCGGTGTAGGGTCTGCAATTTCGAAGAGTGTAGATCAAAAAGGCTCATACGAAAAACTCCTAAGTCTCGCTGAAAATGCGTTACAATGAGTGAATGGAGGCGCTAACAGACGCGGAAATAAAGACAATTGAGAATAAGGCCGTAAAAATACGGGAAACCATCATTGAGATGTTGGTCGCTGCTGGAAGTGGTCACACTGCGGGCCCCTTAGGTATGGCGGATATTTTTGCCGCGCTCTATTTTAACGTCCTAAAACATGATCCAGCGCATCCGGATTGGGAGGCGCGCGATCGTTTGGTGCTATCAAATGGTCACATCACACCGGTCCGGTATGCCGCTATGGCTCACGCCGGATATTTTCCTGTTGAGGAGTGCCTCACTCTCAGAAAATTTGGCTCACGTCTCCAGGGCCATCCTGAACGCGAAAAACTTCCGGGTCTTGAGACTACCTCAGGGCCCCTCGGTAGCGGGCTTTCGCAAGCTGCAGGAATTGCGTACGCGGCACGCATGGACCAAAAGAACATACGCGTATTTTGTGCGATGTCAGATGGCGAGCATGATTGCGGTAACACCTGGGAAGCCGCGATGTTCGCAGGAGCAAATAAACTTTCCAACCTCGTCGGCATTGTCGACCGTAATAATATTCAGATCGATGGATATACAGAATCCATTATGCCTCTCGAACCATTTCGTGCGAAGTACGAAGCATTCAATTGGCATGTCATAGAGATTGATGGTCACAACATTGCACATATAATTGCTGCGTGTGATGAGGCTTCTGCAGTGTATGAGAGGCCGACGGTTATCATCGCGCACACCATTCCAGGAAAGGGTATCCGTTCTATCGAACGCGATTACCGTTGGCACGGCAAACCGCCAAGTAAAGAAGAGGCTGCGCAATTTCTGAACGAACTACGCACTCTTGAAGGTAAAATTACAAGTGAACATCAATAACGTATGCAAGCTAATCAGATAGCAGGAGGATTCTTTCTCGTATTTGAACGTGGCGAAGATTTTATTCCACTCCTTACCGCATTTTGCGAAGAGCAGGAAGTGCACTGGGCGACGTTCCAAGCGGTCGGCGCCGTTGAAGACGTAGAGATAGGGTATTACGACCTCGAAGCGCAGGAATATTTTTTCCGCAGTGAAAAAGGTCCATTCGAGGTCGCGACGATGACAGGAAACGTAGCAGAAATAAACGAAGGTCCGTTTGTCCACGCGCACGCGGTGTTATCGAGATGTGATGCAACATTGGAATGTCTTGGAGGGCATCTTAAATCAGCACGAGTAGCGGTTACGTTGGAGCTGTCGCTGTGGCGTGTAAGCCAGCCGCTTCTTCGTAGATTCGATGAGGACACAGGGCTCAATTTAATTACGCTTACCCTATGATGCCGAGCGAGATGCGCTTACGACAGGATCTTTTCGAAGGAAAAGAACAAGCGCCCACACGTGATGGGTTTGGAAAAGGAGTCGTTGAAGCAGGGGAATCAGATCCTCGCGTTGTTGTCCTTTGTGCCGACCTTACTGAATCAACGAGGGCCCTAGAGTTTCAAAAGAAATTTCCTGAGAGATTCATCGAGGTGGGGGTCGCCGAGCAAAATCTCGCAGCGCTTGCATCGGGATTTGCAAATTACGGCAAAATTCCTTTCATCGCTTCATACGCGGCTTTTTCTCCTGGAAGAAATAACGAACAGATCCGCACAACAATTTCAATAAATAATGTGCCAGTAAAAATCGCTGGTATGCACGCCGGTGTTTCCGTAGGACCTGATGGCGCTACTCATCAGGCGCTCGAAGATATGGCGCTTATGCGCGTCCAACCTCGAATGACTGTGATATCGCCATGCGATGCAGAAGAAGCACGGAAGGCGACTCTCGCCGCCGCAAAATCATCTGGTCCCGTATATTTACGTTTTGGACGTGAGAAAACTCCCCTCATGACTACTGCAGAAACTCCTTTTGAAATAGGGAAAGCAGGGATTTTTTGGAAACCCAACTCCCCTGTCGCTGTCATTTTTGCAACCGGACCCTTGGTGCACAATGCTCTCCTTGCGGCTCGTGAATTGGAAAAGAGCGGAACCTGGGTAACTGTAGTAAATATCCATACGATAAAACCGCTCGATGAGGAGACAATCGAAAAAGTCGTACGCGAAGCAGGAGCGGTCGTAACAGTAGAAGAGCATCAAATCGCCGGTGGTCTCGGAAGTGCGATCGCAGAATTACTTGCACAAAAAGCTCCCGCTCCGATCGAATTTATCGGCGTTCACGATCAGTTTGGTCAATCAGGAGAACCAAAAGAGCTTATTGAGCACTACGGCATGGGAGTGTCCCACATCGTTGCGGCAGTCAAAAAAGTGGTTTCTCGAAAGAAAGTCTAACGTCACAAAATGTGTTTTCGGCACACTGTTTCTCGAAGCACGGAAATTTTCGGCTGAAAATTTCCTCCGTACGTCGTCGCCACTCCTCCCGAGGCTTCTCTAAACAGTATACCTCAACACATTTGTTGCAAGGCACTTAACATTCCAAGCCGCCAACGAATACGCTTTCGCAACGTGTTTTTAGGGTGTCTCGCAGGCCGACTGGGCCGAGAGGCAGCGCTGCCGTACCAGCGGCAGACAGCGACCCGAAAAATATGTTGCGAAAGGGTAGGAGTCCCTACAGTGCGGCAACTTTGAAATCTGCTGGACGCTTTGCAAACAATTCCTCGAGCCTCTCTTTAGTGAGAAGTCCTTTCTGTGCGCCAATTTCCTGCACTACGTATGCGGAATTTACGAGTCCGCGGAGCATTGCTTCTCGCGGGTCGAGTCCCTGGATGATATAGGCAATCGTTGTCGAAGCGGTTGCATCCCCTGCGCCAGTTCTCTCCACAGGAGGCTTAGGGTCGGGATACATTGGTGAGTGCCACGCTCCATTTTCATCCATACCGTAGGAGCCGCCTCTGCCGTCCGTTACGAACGCAACTTTTACCCCGAGGTCGCGGATGCCCTGCAGAAGTTTTTTAATATCTTTTTCTTCAGTTTTGAGAATGATCTGCGCCTCTTGTTTGTTGCAGAAAAATACATCAGCGCGCGAGTAAATGTCTTTCAATTTGTCTATTCCTGCTTTGATCTGAAACGTGCCTGGTTGAAATGCGAGTTTTACTTCCGGATTCTTTTTCAAATATTCAGCGATCTCCCCGTGGTAGTTTTCTGTGCCTTCGCCGAGCGACGAAAGATAGATCCATTTCGGCGCTTCGCCGAGAGCAGGGAAGCTGTAGGAGAATTGTTCGTGTTTTATCAGAATTGTGCGCTCGGATTCGTACCAAAGGACGTAATGATAATTTGTTTTCTTTCCACTCTCACGCACGATGAGAGATGTATCTACATTTTCCTTCTTAAACGCGTCAATGCACGTCGTTCCGTTCTCGTCGTCTCCAATATGGACTCTAAGCGTAGCCGCAACTCCCAAGCGTGCACACGCGACGGCAGCGTTCGCTGAATTTCCAACGGCTGGCACAACTTCTACGAACTCGTACGGGACTTTATCGCCAAAGCGGAGGCTAAGGAGGCAGTGTTCGTCGTTAATGTCGCAATTTACTCTCGCATCTTTCAGTCGGATAAAGGCATCTATAGTAGTGTCTCCAATAGCGAGGACATCAAATCTCATGGCGGTATTCTATCACGCTCTTTTTAGAGGCATCCTCACAAAACCCTCGTTTCCACGTATATTCTGGACATATTCAGATAAATCCGTATACTTCGAGACCTATGCAGGCACTTGAAATTAAGCCACGAGACCTTAAAGAGTCTCCAGAAATGCTTCGTGAGCAGGGTACTGTTCCTGCTGTTTTTTACGGTCCTAAAGAGAAACCAACTCCTATCTCAGTTGATTCCAAGAGTCTTGAACGTGTGTGGCGCGAGGCAGGTGAGACGACTATCGTCAAATTAACCGGCGCAGGCGAAGATCACGACACCTTGATCCACGACGTACAAATACACCCTACAACGGGCAAGCTTCTTCACGCAGACTTTTATGTTCTAGAGAAGGGTAAGAAGATCACTCTCAATGTTCCTCTCGAGTTCGTTGGCGTTGCTCCAGCTGAGAAATCAGGTCACATCATCGTGAAGACAATGCACGAGATTGAGATCGAGGTTGCTCCTCAAGAGCTTCCAAAGAGCCTCACTGTCGACCTCTCGAAGCTCGAAAATGTTGGCGATCACATTACGGTTGCGCAGGTGCCGGTTCCTCCGAGTGCATCTCTTGTGACTCACGCCGAAGAGATCGTTGTGTCCGTTAAGGAATTCGTAGAAGAGAAGGCGGAAGTCACTCCTGCACCAGAAACGATTATCACGACAGGTGCGAAGCCAGAAGAAGGTGCGGAAGGTGCTCCTGCTGCAGCTCCTGCAAAAGCAGAGAAGGCGCCAGAGGCGAAGAAATAAAACCAATAGACGTTCGTCTACAAGACCGGAGGCAGAGCCTCCGGTCTTGTTTGATATACTTCGTCTATGTATAGGTTTGCTCGACTCATAACCCCAGTTCTTTTTGTATACTTTGTCATTGTATTTTTCCTAAGTGTTTTGCCTATTCTCGTGCAAGCTGAAACCGTTGAGGAAAGACGCATACGCCTTGAACAGGAGCTTGCCGCGATAGAACAGGACATTACGCAAAAACGGGGTGTGCTTTCTGAGAAGCAGAAAGAACGCACTAGCCTGGAGCGAGATATAGCTATTCTCGACAATCAGATAGGGATTGCCCAGCAACAAATTAGGCACCGCGATATTACGCTAGGAAACATTCGAGAAGATATAAGCGACAAGCAGACGGCAATTGCCGAACTTGATAAAAAAGTAGAGCGCAGCGAGGACTCCCTTGCGCAGCTAATTCGTCGCACTCGTGAGATTGATGATATTTCTCTTGCGGAACTCGTTCTATCTGGCTCTCTAACTGATTTCTTCCGCGACATGGATGATTTCGCAACACTTGGAAAAGAGCTTGACGCTTCCTTTGATGAGATGGCCGCCCTTCGATCAGACCTTTCCGCTAGGAAGCAAACTCTCGAGAATCGGCAGAGCGAGGAAGAACAGCTCCGACGCTTACAAGTGCTTGAGAAGCAATCGATAGAGAAAAAGGAGAGTGAGAAGCAGCAAATTCTCACGGTAACGAAAGGCGAGGAAAAAACATATCAGCAGCTGATTGCAGAGCGAGAAAGCCAAGCAGCACAGATCCGCTCAGCACTTTTCGGTCTCCGAGACTCCGCGGCGATCTCATTCGGCACGGCATACCAGTACGCAAAAGAAGCATCCGTTTCGACAGGCGTGCGTCCCGCGATGATCCTCGCGATCCTAAGACAAGAAACAAACCTCGGCGAAAATGTGGGGCAGTGTTTACTGACGAACAGTCCAAGTAAGGGTGATGGTAAGGGGAAAAATACCGGACGATTTTTCACGAAAGTCATGCACCCTACTCGCGATGTGGATCCATTCATGACTATAGCCGCCACGTTAGGTTTTGATCCGTTTAGTCAGGTCGTCTCATGTCCGCAATCGGTAGGATACGGGGGAGCCATGGGACCAGCACAATTTATTCCATCTACCTGGATGTTATACAAAGATAGGATCTCGCGAGCGACTGGAGAAACTCCTGCAAATCCATGGAATGCTCGCACGGCTGTCTTTGCAACGGCAATCTTCATCGCAGACTTAGGTGCTGACGCTGGCACACGCGAAGCAGAGAGACGAGCAGCCCTTCGCTATTTCGCGGGCGGCAATTGGAACAAGCCAGCTTTTGCTTCCTATGGAGATGGTGTTTTGGGATACGCTGATCAGTATCAAAAAGATATCGATATTTTGGAGGGGAAGTGACGCTCCGCAGCGTGCCCCTGTGGAACCCGGACGCACTCTCCTGCGGAGCGCGTCCTCATGCTTCAACGCGTCGCGGCGTCTACGACGCCGTCCGAGCCGACGCGTCTCCAGAGGTTCCACAGAGGCACGCGGCTTCGCTTAAAGTAAAAGGACTTTTCTGCTAGGATTCCGCGGGGCCGATAATGGCCGAACAACAGGAGGACGCAATGTCGCGTTTTCTAAAAAGAATATGGAAGGAACTGTTGCTCGGCTTCAGTTACGGAGTCGGGCTCGTTCTCGGGGTCGTACTGCTTATCGCACTATTGATCCCGGGACTCGTCGATATTCAATTTCCCGAGCGTCGACCGCGCCGGGAGAGGAACATGATCATTGCCGCGAATCACCAAAGCTTCTGGGCAGCCTTCATAATCCCGATACTCTTCGTTTCTGAATGGGCAGTTCGCCCTAGGAAGTGGGGACCATACTCTACGCCGGATGCTACTAACTTCGGGAAGCGGAAGTACTGGTTCTTCAGGTTGGTCGCCGGCCGCGCGATTCTTGTCCCACGAGACAACAAGATCGGTATCCTGCGCGCCTTTGTCGAAATGGTCCAGACGCTGAAAGACGGTGGACGCATCATCTTCTTTCCCGAAGGCGGAAGAACCTTCAGTGAGGAAGCGATGGAGATCGGTGTCTGGATGAAGAGCGTAAAAGGGAAAGATCTCCGACCGCTCAAGGATGGGATCGGCTTCCTCTCGTACAAGTCAGGAGCCTCCGTTTTGACGGTCTGGGTTGAATGGAATGGCTGGGGGTGGCGGTCGTTTCTCAAAGTAGCGCCGCTCACCGTCAAGATCGGGCAACTGCTCCGTTTCCGGGAGGAAATGCCGGCCGTCGAGAGGACCGCAGCGGTACAGGACGCGCTCCTTCGGCTAGCTGACGAATAGGTGGGGGCGGGGACTCGTTTCCCGCCCCCGCATTGCTTTTAAGCCAGTTTTTTGTATAGTAACGCACACATGAAAAAGGATATCCATCCAAAGGAATACCGAGACGTTATCTTCGACGATGTCACGTCGGGCAAGCGTTTTTTGATTGGTTCCACCATCGAGACTGAAAAGACAGACAAGTTCGATGACGGGAAGACCTACCCGGTTTTCACTGTTGAAATCTCAAGTGCTTCTCACCCTTTCTACACAGGTAACGCAAAGACTATCGACACGGCAGGTCGTGTTGAGAAATTCAAGGCTCGAACAGCCGCTGGGAAGACGAAGAAAGAAGCTTCCAAGAAGAAAGAGACAGCTAAGTAACTTCCCTACCGCTATTTCTCGCCGCTTTGGGTTTTAATGCTACCCTGAAGTGATGTGAGGAGCGGTGTTTTTTATATATGGCAAATCCAAAAATTAATCCAAAAGACTACGAAGGCGACCACCGGGTGGCCTATCTTGTTTCTGAATGGAATCGCCTATCCGCTGCAGAGCGTGACGCGACCGAGCTCGTAGAAGTGGATCCCGCAATGCGCGAGCTCGCCGATAAAGAGATCGCCGATATTTCAGTGGAAAAGGACCGACTCATGGCGCAGATAGAAGCTATCGTTGGGAACGATAACGAACGCGAGTGGCCGAACGAGCTTATTCTTGAAGTACACGCGGGCGTGGGAGGGGATGAGGCTTCTCTTTTTGCAGAAGATCTCGCCAAGATGTATTTACGATATGCAGAATCACGTGGTTGGACTTGGAAACCGCTCGATGAATCTCGTGCCGCAAGCGATGGGTATAAGGAAGCTCAATTTGAGATCAAAGGAGCGGATTGCTATAAGGTTCTGCAGTTTGAGACGGGGGTGCATCGCGTACAGAGAGTTCCCGCAACAGAGAAGGCAGGCCGTATTCATACTTCGACCGCGTCCGTTGCAATTCTTCCTATCTACAAGCGTACGAAGATTGAGATCAATCCGGCGGACATTGAAATAGCATTCGCACGTGCAGGGGGTGCTGGCGGACAAAACGTGAACAAGGTCGAGACAGCAGTCCGACTCTTCCACAAACCATCCGGCATTGAGGTTAAATGCACCTCAGAACGAAGCCAACTTCAAAACAGAGAGAAGGCCATGAAGCTTCTTGCGAGCCGTCTTCAGCAGGCAAAGGACGAGGAGGACGACCGTAAGCGTGCTGCCGAGAGAAGTGGTCAGGTGGGGACGGGAGATCGCTCAGAAAAGATCCGTACGTACAATTTCCCTCAAGATCGCATCACTGACCACCGTCTAAAGATGTCCTGGTCCAACATTCCCAAGATCATGGGGGGTGCCTTGGGTCCTATCCTGGAGGCCCTGGAAAAAGGGGCGACGGGGGACGAGGTCATTGCAGGAGACGATTGATTCTGATAGTATTCAGCGGCCCGAAATCGTTCGGGTATTTATATAACCATGTCAACAGTAGGAAACTATATTCAGACCCTTTTCGACGCAGGAGCGCATTTTGGCTACTCCCGCGCGAGACGTCACCCTACTGCAGAACCTTTCCTCTTTGGTACCAAAGACCGCACTGACATTTTCGACCTTGAACTCACAGAAAAGCGCATTTCTGCAGCTACTGCATTCGCAGCCTCGATCGCAGGCGCAGGTAAGCAGATCCTCTTTGTCGGTGGCAAGCATGAAGTTTCCGAGATCGTAAAGGCGGCTGCTGAAAAAGCTGGCATGCCATACGCTGCAGGACGTTGGATCGGAGGCACTCTCACGAACTTCAAGATCATCCGCAAGCGTATCGACCGCCTTGAGAAGCTTATGAAAGAGCGCGAGAGCGGCGAACTCGATAAATACACAAAGCGCGAGCGCCTTCTCATCGACCGCGAGATTCAGGAACTCTTGGTACGTTTCGGCGGACTCGTCAGCATGACTGATCTTCCTGCCGCAGTTTTCATAATTGATACTCGTCACCAGGAGATCGCAGCACGTGAAGCAAATCAACTCTCGATCCCTATAATCGGACTTTCAAGTTCAGATTGCGATTTCTCTCTCGTCCAATACCCAATACCAGCGAACGACACTTCTGTTCGAAGTGTACGTCTCGTTGCGAACGCGATCGCTGAAGCGTATCTCGAAGGGAAGCGCGCTCCAGTTACAGAGAAGAGCGCGAAGTAAGCACAGGGTTTATCCGACCAGGAGCTGTTTGAGTTTTTGCGTTCTGGCTCTATTATCGACTCTACACACATATGGCAATCACCACAGAAACCATTAAAGAACTTCGAGACGCTACCGGCGTCTCTGTCATGCAGTGCAAGAAGGCACTTGAAGAAGCAGGAGGCGACATTGAGAAGGCAAAGATTATCCTCCGAAAGCACAGCAGTGCGATAGCAAGTAAGAAAGCCGACCGTGCTCTTGGAGCAGGTGTTGCCGCTGCATACACGCACGCAGGTGGGTCCGTCGTTGGCGCAGTTGTCCTCGCATGCGAAACGGACTTCGTCTCGAAGAACGAAGATTTCGTTAAACTCGCATACGACATAGCAATGCACGTTGCTGCCATGAAGCCGCAATTTAGGACTCGTGAGGATGTGAAAGAAGAAGATATAAAGTCTGCACGTGAAGTATTCGAAAAAGAGGCAGCCAATGTCCCCGAGGCTATGCGCACAAAAGCAGTTGAAGGAAAGATAAATGCGTACCTCAGCGAAAAAGTACTCTTGGATCAACCCTTTGTGAAAGACGGGACGATTACGATCCGCGGACTCCTCGACTCCGCGGTACAGAAGTTCGGCGAGAAAGTAGAACTCGTGCGTTTTGAGCGACTCTCTGTAAAATAAGTATCATGATGCTTGAAGCGATCGTCTTCATCGTTGCTTTTTTTGGACTAATTGCGCTTTTCGCGCTCAAACGGTGGGAGTCAGGTCGCGGACAGATCATTTTCCCGGGAATAAGAAGTAAGGCGGATGATGGCGCGCGTAACATTAAGTCCATCTTGCTTGCTCTCTTGTGGTACGGCAAAAAATTGCCTCGGATCCTTGTTGCTCTCACTCGTCTCGGAGTTCATGTGACTGCGGTCACCTTTGGCCACCTTGCACACTATGTTGGAGAGAAATCTCACGCGCTCGCAGACTTCGTATCGTATAAACATCGCTTCGAACGCCGGGAGACGCGCTCAGAATTTCTTCGCCAGGTCATAGAACACCCGATAACAAATCGTACTGCGCCTTCCGTAGCGATTCCACCGCGCGTTAACGAGGAAATCCCAGTTAGGGATGAGGTCACTCCGGAGATTGCCACTCCAACCATGTCTGAAAACGCTCCTGAAGCTCTCCCCGAAACGCCTGTCGTTAAGAAAAAGCCCGCTCGTCGAAGGCGCATACTCTCGCGTAAAAAACTTGAAATTCCGGTCGATAACGGGCAAGATAGCTGATACTGCCGCCTTAGCTCAGTTGGTAGAGCAACGCTTTTGTAAAGCGAAGGTCCCCGGTTCAAGTCCGGGAGGCGGCTCATGAACGAAGTGAGTGAGATGACTCCCGGACTGTGAGGGGGTCGGGGAACGGGAGTTCCCCGTGGAGGAAGGAATGGGAAAACCTAGGGTTTCCCAGTTGTCCGCGGTGGCGGCTCATGAATGAAGCCAGTGATCGGTAGTGAGATGACTCCCGGACTGTGAGGGGGTCGGGGAAAGAGGGGTTAGTCCCGCGTGGATGTTGAGGAAGGGGTCGAGGTGGCCTTCTTTAAAGTGGCGAGCGCAGGAACCGATTGATGGATATCCTCTATATCTTTAAATCCATAGTGAGCTACCCCATTTATGACAAGTGCTGGGAGTGTGTTTTCAACGTTGTGAATTTGCACAAGGGTCTGCAGCGCAGGAAGGTCCAGATTGTAATCAAATGAATAGACTCGGAGTTGTGGGTACGTCTCGGAGAGTGCTGTTAATACGTACCCCTGTTCCTCGCAGTCCTCACAGTCGCCCTCGTTGGAATAAAAATAGAGGATGAATATTGGTTTCAATTTACATTTATCGGCGACCTTTTGCATAAGGAGTAGATCTTTCAACTGGAGCAGGGAATAGTACCGTTTTAGCTGCGTGAGTTCGTCGGAATTAACTCCCACCTGTGACTCTAAATACGCGAGGCGCTCACCGAGTGGTCGTATGCCTGTTGAAAGGACAGAATTCTCAGATATATCCATGCACGAGTGTTCCGCCAGCAGTTCGAACTGTGTTTCTAGAGAAAGAATATCGACCGCGATATTCTCTTGGGCGCTTTGAATTTCTGCCACACGCTTGTTGCTAAAATACGTGCTCGCATAAAAAGCAGTCACAAAGATCGCTGTCGTAATGATGAATGCGACTACATAGTTGCCCCAGCGAGCTTTACGCGTGCTTACAATAGGTTCTTCCATACTTTTTTATCTCCACGAGACACCAGTTTTGAATAGCGCTCTAACTACCGCAGTGCATAGCCATATAGGTGCGAGAAAACTATAAAACAGAAGGAACAGCGGCGTTCCCGCAGGTGGTCGTCTCGTGCCTGTACCAATGAGGGAGCCGATACAGATCAGTGTAAAAATAAGGACGAGGGAGATGCTTATGAGAAATAGCATCGCACTTGTATTGATATAAAACAATTCAAAACGAGGGTCAGGGAAGACACCAGTCATTAGTATTCGTTCCACGAGCTGTACAAGCGATATAACGCTGTACAACAAGATCTTTACGAACAGATAGATACCTGCACTGATCGAGAGTAGGAAGGCTGGGAAAATAATCAGTCCTAAATTTCCATACCTGGAGTTTCCGATCATAAAGCGATAATCCGCGACGTTGCGGAGCCATCCGTACCACCAACGCACTCTTTGTCGGAAAAGGCTGCGAACCGTACTAGGAGCTTCCGTGTGGACTGTAGCGCCCGGAGCGTTCGCAATGAGGTGTCCCGCGACCTGGAGGCGGAGTGCCATCTCCATGTCTTCAGTTGAGTGACCGTGTCGCCATCCGCCGAGCTCTCGGACGACACTCGTTCGGAAGATCGAGAACGCTCCTGGAGTGATGAATACAGCGCCAAGAGTAGCGAGAATGAATCTATTGAACACGCTGAGTCGATACTCTGCATTCTGCATATGCTGCAGAAGTGTTTCTGGATTTCGTACGTGAATTCCTGGGGTTACTGCGGCTATCTTTGGATTTTGGAAAACCTGTGCGATACGGAGGAGTGCCTGCGGATGCACCACAGAATCTGCATCGAGACAGCCAATGAGATCTGCATCAGTATTAGCGAGCGCGAGATTCATCGCGGTGTATTTCCCCCCGTTTTCTTTTCGGTAGATCTTCACGCGAGGGTCGCTCGCATATTCTGAGATGACCTCAAATGTTCTATCTGTTGATCCGTCGTCGACGATCGCTATCTCTAATTTATCTTTCGGGTATGAAAGGGAGAGTAGGGAAGCAAGAGTTGCGGCTACTCCGCGCTCTTCGTTGAAGCAGGGAACAACGATTGCAACTTTCGGTAATGCAGACAAAGGTATCTGCTCAGGGGTAGTCTTTTTTACGAAGCGTCGTTCAAGGAAGGAGACGAGCAAAAACACCTCAAAAAAGAGGGAAACGAACAGAAGCCCATAACTAACAAGGAGGCCTATTTCCATAGCAGCTAGCGGCCAATTATAGCAAAAAACCTCGCTTTTGTAAGCTTCGGGCTATTTAGGGATGCCTATTAGCGGATCTCAGCTCCGTACGTCGCTTTAGTCTCTGCCTCAAGCTTTTTATGTAGGGTATCTATCTCAGCGTTGGTGAGGGTTTTGTCGCGGGAGCGATATACGATGCGATAGGTATAGCTGAGTTTCCCAGTGCCGAATTTCTTCTCATTCTCGAATTTATCCAAAAGCTTCACCTCCTCCACTACGCCGTCTCCCACGACCTCACGGATAAGATCAAAATAGTTGTTCGGCACGAAATCATTTTGCACAACAAACGAGATGTCTCGAACGATCGGTGGATATTTGCTCACCTCTTTATACTTTGTGCCAAGTTTCAATTGAGCTGTGACGCGCGGATCATCCGACCACAAGAGTCTGATGTCGGGGAGTTCCATACTTGCTATTGCGAGTCGTTCAAGTCCGAATCCGAATGCCCAACCGTGGTACCCTTCGAGTCCGAAATTTTTCAGAACACTCTTTCTCGCCATGCCACATCCAAGCATCTCCACCCATTGTCCGTTGATCTCTGCTTCCATTTCAAAGCTAGGATCGGTGTAAGGGAAGTTGTGGTCGTAGAATCGGAAGTTGATGTTTCCGAAGATGGCACGTGCGATTTCCGAGAGAGTATTCTTTAGATCCTCAGGCGTGATCGTTGCCTTGTCGTCGGGGCCGACGAGGAGGCCACCGAACTGATGAAAGACGTTCATGTGTCTGCTGTCGATCTCATCTTTTCGGTACACTTTTCCGTAACAGATGGTCCCGAGTGTCTCCTTATTCGCGATTCGCTTTTTTACATCCGGATGATTGAGGTAGTAGTACCAAAATACCGTATCATGCGTGCGAAGAACATGTTTTTCGTCGAGGTAATAGGTATCCGATGGGCTCCGCGCTGGATGACCCTCGGGCATATTGAAGAGATCGAAAAGAATGTCTATAGATACGATCTCAGGAATATTTATGACATCAAAGTTTTCAAGACTCTTCACTTTCGAAGCACGTGCAACTATCTCGGAGAGCGGGTTGCCCGGTGTGCGAGAGAGGTCCGGCATTGCAAGATATCGTTTAATTCGTTCTGAGTTCGAATCATTTTTTTTCTGCAACGCTTCTCGGAGCGTCTTTTCCTCGTCGCGTGGGATGAAATATTCAGTCATAACAGGAATTGAAGCATATTAATCGATAATAGCAAGGTATATAGCCATATTTTACCCACATTCCCGCTTACTGTACGTGGTTTTTTCTGGTATACTACAGAGAACAAAACATGGCTGAAAAGAAAGCGAAAAAAGACGATGCAGAAACCCCAAAGAAAGGGGCTTCGTCTTACAGTGCCCAGGACATCACCGTTCTAGAGGGTCTTGAGGCCGTGCGTCGCCGTCCGGGCATGTACATCGGCACGACCGGTCTTGATGGGCTTCATCACCTCATCTGGGAGATCTTCGATAACTCGCGCGACGAGGCAATGGGTGGTTTTTCAAACGACATCGAGGTCGCACTCCTCCCTGACAACATGGTCCGAGTGGTAGACAATGGCCGTGGTATTCCCGTCGATATTCATCCGAAAACAAAATTATCAGCACTCGATACGATCATGACGACGCTTCACGCTGGAGGAAAATTCGGCGGTGAAGGCTACAAGGTCTCCGGCGGTCTCCACGGCGTCGGCGCATCGGTCGTCAACGCTCTATCAACGTATACGCGTGTGGAAGTTCACCGGGATGGTGGGCAATACGTACAGGAATACAAGAACGGTGGTAAGGCTGTCGCGAAGGTCAAGAAGATCGGCAGCTCCAAGCGTACCGGCACCATCACTGTCTTTCAGGCCGACCCCTCGATTTTCCCGCAAATTGAATACAATTGGGACCGTATCGTTTCGCACATGCGCCAGCAGGCGTATCTCGTAAAAGGTTTGCGTATTTCCGTACTCGACCTCCGGCAGGCTGGAAAAGTGGATGCAGAAAAAGCATATTACCTACGCGACTTAGCGCTCGATGCGCCCTCAATGACGTTTTATTTTGAAGGCGGACTTCGTTCACTCGTTGCATTCCAGAATCAATATCTTGAATCGATCCATAAAAACATTTTCTACGTAGAAAAAGAGCAAGACGGAGTTGCGGTAGAAGTTGCCCTCCAATACGTCGATGATATTTCAACGCGTCTCTCAGCGTTTGCGAACAACATCTACAACGCAGAAGGCGGCACGCATGTGACAGGATTTAAGACCGCCCTCACTCGCACTCTCAACAGCAACGCGAAAGGAGACTCGGGGAAAGAAGGGGATTCGTTTACAGGCGACGATGTGCTCGAAGGTATTACTGCAGTTATTTCGGTAAAGATGCGCGAGGTGCAGTTTGAAGGACAGACCAAAGGGAAACTTGGTAGCGTCGAGGCTCGCGGAGCCGTGGAAACAGTCTTCGGCGAGGCGTTCTCAGCATTCCTCGAAGAACACCCAGACGATGCTCGCGCGATCATAGGTAAGGTCTCTCTTGCGATGAAGGCACGCAAAGCCGCGAAAGCTGCAAAAGAAAGCATCATGAGAAAAGGTGCACTCGATGGCCTCGCGCTCCCAGGTAAACTCGCTGACTGTCAGACAAAGGATGCTTCTGAATCCGAACTCTTCGTGGTGGAGGGAGATTCGGCAGGTGGCTCAGGCAAAATGGGTCGTGACCGACGCACGCAAGCTGTACTTCCACTTCGCGGAAAGATTCTCAACATCGAACGTGCTCGTCTCGACAAGATGCTCGGCTCCGAACAGATCAAAAATCTTGTTGTTGCGCTCGGCACTGCTATCGGTGACGTCTTTAATATTGAGAAGCTCCGCTACCACAAGATCATCATTGCAACAGATGCCGACGTCGACGGTGCGCACATCCGCACACTCCTTCTCACGCTCTTCTATCGCCATTTCAGACCAGTTATCGATGGAGGTTTCCTCTATATCGCTCAACCGCCTCTCTATAAGATCAGGAAAGGTAAAGAGGTTTTCTATGCGTACACCGACGAACAAAAGGTAAAGATCGCAGGAAAAGACACACCGCTTGAAGAAGTCACGGACGGGGAGGAAGAGCCGGCACCAGAAGAAGCGGAAGAGGCAGCGGGGAAAACGAAGAAGGCTGCCAAGATTTCTATTCAGCGTTACAAGGGTCTTGGAGAAATGAATCCAGAAGAGCTGTGGGAAACAACAATGGACCCAGCGCGTCGCATTCTAAAACAGGTAGTGATTGAAGACGCACAGGAAGCCGACAAGATATTCGACATGCTTATGGGTACCGACGTACCGTCACGTCGATCATTCATCCAATCGCACGCAAAGGAGGCAACGCTAGATATTTAGCACGCTCGGCGGTGTGTACGTTACTCGAGTACGGATATTTTTCTGCTGAAAAATTCCTCGAGCTCGCGCCGTCGCGCTCGCTAGTCTCTCGCAACGCACACCCCGCCTCGCTTTACTGTTGGGAGATAAAAAACAACCGCGTCCCATACGGGGACGCGGTTGTGTTTCGAGCCAGGCACTATCTTAATATGAGTACGGGTACTGAGGATTGTACGGATACTGTGGATATTGATTGTAGCCGTTCCAATTCTGCGCGTTTACGAACTGAGTCGCGTAGTTATTACTCTCGTTCGATTCGTACACCATGTTGGATGGATCAACAGAGACGCTGAATGATCCACCACCGATGCGCACCTGCGTGAATCGAAGAGTGTTCACCATACGTGATCCTGGAGTAAGCGGTGCCTGAGCAGGCGAGTTGTATGTGTAAGCCTGGGACGTTGGAAGCTGTGCGGTGAAGTAATACATACCCGAGGTTGTACCACCCTTGTTGATGATCTCGAACTGGACTGCTGATGTTTCAGAAGGTGAGATAGGCATGCGATTTACGAACGCACCTGAATACTGATCAATGACACCTACTGCAAGTATGCGCACCGCGAGATCAACCGGGGTAATAGGGCGAGGTGATGGCGTAGGGTTTGGTGTAGGAGTTGGTTGTGGTGTCGGAGTAGGAGTTGGGGTAGGGGTCGCGATTGGAGTAGGGTCGCCGCCGAGGATCATGATAGATGCGCTGTCTTGTGCCTGGGTTCCCGTTGCGCTTGGAAGGAAGATGACAGAAATAGGCATCGGGACAGAAGTCGCTCCAGTAAGAAGCGCAGTAAGAGAAAGAGTCTTATCTTCCGTCGCAACTGTGTACGCAGCGCCACAAGGGATCTCGCTCAATGCTCCAGAAGGATTTGGAGAGCGGAACTGGAAACCGTCTACACACTGATAGAGGAAAGCGTACGAGCCTTCCATGTCTGTGGTGTGCTCCCATTCAATTTCGAAACTCTCTCCTGAGTTAACAGATTCTGGTGCGATCACTTCAAGAGCGGATTCAGTAGTGCCCCCAAAGAGGGAACCGAACCACGTGCGAGAGATACGCGCGAGATGGACGAGTCCCCAAATAATAATAACTATAACGATAATAAAGCCCGCGATAGCGAGAATGTTTGAAAAGAGACTCGACTTTGCTTCCTCTGAATGCTCTACGTGCGCGTGTTCGTGTGACATAGTGTCGGCACAGTACATAAATAAACCTCAAATGTCAAGTTTTTCCAGAGGTGGATGTATTGACTTTTGCTCATCTTCAGGGTACTATGTATGGGTACTTTATGGGACCAAATTACGGCAATTTCCATTCACGATACTCAAATAAACCGCCTAAGTCGGTGTTTTTTGCTGCTTCTACGGTGATGTTTTTCCTCTCGCTTTCCGTTGCCGACTCGATCGGCCTCGTTCCATACTACATTGACGGGACTGCGCCAAAAAGCGTCGCCCTCGAAAATCTTCCAGAGCTCGGTGAGAAAAAGAATGTTGTTGAAGAGACACGAACGGTAGGACCGATCGCCCTTCCATCACGTATCGTTATTTCATCGATTGGTCTCGACTTACCCGTCCAAAATCCGGGTACTCGCGATATCGCGGCGCTCGACGCACTCCTTAAGGCAGGTCCTGCAAGGTACGTTGATTCTGCAAAGCTCGGTGAAAAAGGTAACGTCCTTATTTTCGCTCACAGCTCACACCTTCCTGTCGTACATAACCAAATGTATAAAGCATTCAATCGTGTGCCCGAGCTTGTCGAAGGAAATGTCATTACTGTGATCGGCACAGACTCTTCTGGAGTGCAGAAATCATATCTCTATGTCGTACGCTCGGTTCGTCGAGGAGATGCGCATGAAGAGATCATCGACCTCTCTGCGAAAAGCGGTACTCGTCTCACGCTCGTTACGTGCGATACGCTTACCTCAAAATCCACCCGTTGGATCCTCGAAGCCGATTTCGTCGGAGTACTCTAAATAAATCACTGCTCGAAGCACCCTGAATTTCCTAGGAAATTCAGGGTGCTTTTCGTTTATACACATTTATTACTTTGTCACATCACATGGTTTGGGTAGGATTAGTCCATGGGCATGGAAGGTTTCAAGAGACCAGAAAAGACACCGACTTCTGTGCCGTCTATTCGCCAAGCGGAAGAGGTGCAGCCGCTTGCTATTTCTCCCGACAAAACTATAAAACAGAAAGGAATGGAAAAGGGGGAGCAGCGCCTGGCAGCAATAAAAGCACGCTTGTCGGCGGCCACAGAAAAAGCAAGAGGAAAGGCGTCTAAAGGAGAAGCCTTTATTCTCGGCTCCCCTGAAATGATCGGAGAAACAACGAAAGTGATACGAGAGAAATTTTCAAATACGATAACTGTATCGAAGAGTAAATTAGGAAATGCATACGAGGCAGGAAAGCAGAAGACGGAGAGTGGTTTTAGGAGGGTGGCGGAAAAAGCACGCTTGCTAGGGTTGAAAATTACGGCACCAGTAGCGGATAAATTCCTGCGAATGTGGAATGCTCCTAAGGTACGAAAAGCCGAGAGAAATGCGGAGACAGCAGAAAATTATGCACGCCAAGCAGAGGAGAGGATACAAAAGGCAAAAAGCGGCATTGAAGCGCATAAGGCACAAATTGCATTATTAGAGGAAGAAATTGTTGATGCGACAGAAGGGTACCAGGCTGCCGGCGAGTCAAAATATGAGTATCTTCTTCAAGCGAATGGTATAAAAACAAAAATTTCCAGAGCAAGAGAGGAATTAAATAAGGTGCAAACGACAGCGTAGAACTTACCTATGGACCTCCTTGAATTAAAGAAAGAATTAATGGCCACTCCTCTCAGTGTTGAGAGTCTTAAAATAGTGAGTGATATCTTTGATGCGGCGATTGCTCGTGGAAGTCTCACTGCTGCGGAAAAGGAACAGATTGCGCATATGCTTGAAGCCGAAGAAGAGCTAGTAGATATTGAAATATCGGCAACCCAAGATGCGATAGCTGCACTGGACGAATATGGGAAAGAAGTCGATGCCGCAGTAGATGTTGCCGTTTCTGCAATCGAAGAAGCGACTAAATAATTTCTCTCAAAGTTGCTCCAGGAATTGACCCTCCGGTTTTTCTGATGTATTCCTTTTGTTAGTCCTGTGCGCGAAATAGGTCCGTGCAGGTGGGTTGGAGCTACGAATATGACCGATGACTCGGAAGTTGCTGCAGCTGTGACGGCCGCAGGATCGTCGCGGCGATGGGTGAGAAGGAACGTCACGATCATCCTCTCGGTTCTCGGTGCAGCGGTGCTCATGCTGCACGTCTACCTCTACTTCTGGGCGGTGGAACTGCCCTGGGGGATCGACACGGCGGTGTACTCGTGGGGAGCAGTTCTCGCGGTGATCGTCTTCTCCATCGCCTTCCGCATGCCGCGTCTCCTGAGGCAGACACCCGGCGACGAATTCGTCGCCATCACTGAAGTCGGGCTTTCCGTGCTGGCGATTCTCTTCCTCGGTATCGTGGCAGGACGTGCGATGACGAATGAGGTCAACTTTCCCCCTGGCGGCCAATTCGCTTTCTGGGGATATCTCACCTTCCTGGTCATCGTCATCACGGTCCAGGTCTACCTCAGCATCCGCTACGCCGAGCGCACCATCGGCAGCAGCCAGGGCTGAAGTTGCGCGACGAGCTTTAGATCAGACGTACACATTTCTTGGCGGCAGGGGAAACTCTGCCGCCGCATCTTTTCTATATTTTAAGCCATATTATATTGACAATTGTCAAAATAATGATATTATTAAAAGCGGTGAATATCGTACTTTGTTTCACCATGATCCACTGATCCAATCGTTCCTGAACTCAAACGCCATGGAGGTAAAACATGGCCAATCTGCAGAAGCCGGCAATTCGGGGTGCCGGAAGACATACCCCGAAGAACTACTGGCGCTTTTATCCTGGGCGTAAGCCTCGGAGGTCGCCAGAAGGAAAAGTAGATGACCGCATTCTCTTCGAGAGCGCCATCTACGCGAGACTGCAGGACAGCACGCAGAACGTTGCGGCAGGGATTGTGGTTGGGCCAACGCTCGACCGCATCTTGGCGGGCGGCATGGAGAAGCTCCAGGACGGAGCAGGTCTCGTAGCTGCGAGAGCAGTCGAGGACGAGGCCACCGGTGAGATTTCCATCCCGCCGGTTCGGACCTGGCCGGTGCCGGGCGGCTCGACCCTCCGGACCTTCATGGACCTGCTCACGCTTCGGCGCATGCCCGGCGGTTCTCTGAACGCCGTCCCGCTCGAGGAAGAGGGCGTCGTCTACGTCGAGTGCTGCACTGGCGATCCGCAGGAGACTGAAGAGTCCTACATCGCCGCGCTTTCGGGGCTCTGGGTCCATGGCTCGGCCGAGTACATGGGCTTCGGCAACGCGCCTCTCATCAGTTCGCCAGGGAAGAGGCGTGGGAAGCCGAGGGCTGGCGCGGAGGACAAGGCTTCCGGTGTGAAGTTCTCCGAAACCTCAGCGCCGCAACTCTGGGGCGAATCTGTCGGCTCGATGGTGAACGGCGTGCCCTTGTGGTGGAACCGCGTGTGGCGGCTCGAATTCACAAAGGACGAAACCCAGGCAATCATCGTCCGGCAGCAGAACAAGTACTACATGCTCTACGTCGAGGATGGACGAGTGATGGTTGAAGATCGCTCGAATCAGCCCGGCATCGCGCAGGTGTACCTCGACAATGTCGCGAAGCTCGCGAGCCTCGGGGTCTCAACGACGCCGCTCATCGTTCCTTCGTCAGGCATCGTCCAGACGACGGCCGCGGCCGCGTAGTCAGTAGCCCTTCAGGGGTGAACGCGCGCTACAACACAGCGCATGGCAGTAATCTGCCATGCGCTTCATTTTTTTGCGTTATGATTAGTACTTATATGATAGAAGTGCTCCGTTCCAGTCCCATTGATAAAGACAAATTTGTTGCTCGAATAAAACACGACTCCAAAGGTAATACTTGGTATCTCGATGAAGAGAGACGAGTAACGCTTTTGGATGATAAGGGTAAAGCGGAACTTCAAAGACAACAACAAGAGGAGAGAGCAGGTAACACCGTCGTCCCAGCGGACGGGTTTCCGTTATTTGGGACGAAAATGACAGCCTTTAATAAAGACATGCCGGCTCCTCCCGGGGAAATTGCTCCTCCGGAAAATGAATCTCATTCGACAACAACCAAACCTGCTGATGAAGTGGGGAGCGTAGGAGCAAAAAGCACTGAGGCCTCCGATATTAAAACTGCTCGCAGAGAAACAGGTAGCGCGTTAACTAATACATTTGGTCGGCCGGAAAAAATATCCGGTACGAATATACCTTATTGGACCGATAAAGACGGCCGAATATTAATGGTTGGTGCGGACGCAGAGCCATACGAGGTTGAGCCCGGGGATACCGTCACGATCCCGAATTTGAAAGGGGAGAGAGTAACGAAAGAATTTAAAAGCAAAGACGAAGGCTGGATAGACGCTGCTCCGAAAAAGGCTCCGCGCAAAGATAAATCTACGTTTGAAAGTACTGATAATGACGATGATGAAAAGGCGCGAAGAAAGGCAAAGGGGAAAAAAGAATCTACGCATAAAACACCAGGAGAGGAAGTTCCAGGCGTAACACTGAGAGCGAAAGATTTGCCTGATGAGGTTATAGAAAAAGACGGTAATTTCTATGTAAGGCGAGGAAACGCAATCAGCACCGCAAAACCCGAGGAGGTTGCTGCGTATGCAAAGTTTAAAGAAGAACAAGAGGCGTATCAAAAAAGATTAAAAGAAATCGCGGCTACGAAATCTACTGGGGACACGGTAGCACGACCCGGAATGAAAGGCGAAGACATCGAAGATCTTTTCCCAGATCGTGAACAAGTCCCCGGTCTTTCGCCCGAGAATGATGCAAGTATCAATCAAGTATTAAAGAAAGAGCTCGGGTTGGATGAAGGAGATGATACGGAAAATGTAATTCAAATCCCGGTGACAATTCCGCTGTGGTATAGAGAACACTTTGTCCCTGTCGGTAAATCTAAAAAAGTTTTTAAGTACGTTTTCCCTAGCGGCGAAGTGATGCGGGATGATGTAAAAGGTGACCCGGAAAAACACTTTACCGCAAAGGAAGTAGATTCATTGATAGCGCTGCAGAAAGCGCGTGATCAGACAAAGATTGAGGCAGATTTACGCGCGAAGGTCGCGGCAGAAAAGGAGACGGAGGAAAGATTGAGTCCGCCTGAGGCTCCGAAAGTAAATCTGCCAGAATTGATCGATGGCGCGAAAGTTCTCACCGTCGCAGAGATCTTCGCGGACAAGAAAAAAGAACAACTGTTTCTCAAGGTTTGCAATCGCTTGGATGAGGAAGCAGGCAGTAGTACATATGCATGGGTTCTCACGAAGCTAGGGGAGGGTAAGCAAGCGTTGAGTGAAGGAGAAAGCCGGATGATCACGCGCGCTCGCCACGAATTCGCAAACAGAATGAAAATCGGCGAGACGTTGCGTGACGGTATCAAAAAAGAACACGTCGAGATGGCTATGAGGAGAAATGGCGCTCTTCGCGAAGACGCCGAATACAACGGCCCGGAGAAAACATTCGAAATCATGAAGACACAGGTGCTCAACATCGCGATGTCGCGATCCGCGACCGAACTTTTGCGCTACACAAACGCACTTTCCACCTTGAAACGCGTAGAGGAGTCTCAGGCGTATACGGCGTACACTAAGGAGGTAGAGATGCTAGTAAAGCGCGCAAATATCTCTCCAAATACCTATAGTGCGACAGGGTTCACTACTCCGGGTGGTAGAAAGTCAGGAAGATCAATCATCAAAAAAGAACTCATTGACAAAAGGTACAGCTCATTTAGAAGCGCACTCAGGGCGCGTTCGTTCGTGCGGCAAGCAGGAAGACTTGATCGTGGAATTCAGAGTGCAGGATTTACAAAAGAAGGAATAGAAAGTGCGCAGAATAGTATTGCGCAATTTCTCGCGCTCACCTTGACGGATGATCCAGATCTTCGACTTGCTCTTCAGCAGGCCGCCGCTCGTAATAAATCGATGGAGAGTATGCTTCCGCCGGAAGAGAAGCCGACTACGTTGAATGAAGCTCGGGAGGCGGGAGCTCAACAAGCGGGTGGGTTCAAGGCATTTTGGGAGAATCAAGTAAGTGGAATGTCGGATTTTGCAGCGTTACCCCGCGAGGACAAGATGCAAAGACTGAACGAATCGGCAGCTTCCTATGCTAATACTGAGCGAAAGCCGGGCATCTTGGGCCGTATACTGCAAATGATCTTCACCAAACTACTAGGTGTTGAGAAAGAGAAAATTGCGAAAACACTATGACAAAAGAAATGAAAAATGAGGAATTGCAGGCCCTGCACGACAATGTTGCTCAGCTACTCACGGAGGGTAGGCAGGCGGATGCCAAGGAATATCTTGAGCATCACGTATCGCTCCTTCCAGAAGAGTTGAAAAATGAGATTCTCGGCCTCATGTTTCTAGAGGCAGTAGCCGAAGAGGCGGAGGAACAGCAATCGATAGAGTCAATGCAAAAAGAAGGGTTGGATGCCATGCAGGCTCTAAAGGCGATACAGAAAGAGCTAGAAAAAAGTGCGCGCGCGTCTTGATTGACAATTTGGGGTTTTTGTATAGTAATTATCGCGGTTCTCACGCGCTGTTTGCGTGAGTGTGCAATAGCAAGCCCTGCGGGGCTAAAGTGGAGACACGGCAATGAAGAACATCAGCGTAGGGGCGTTCATCCTGAGCGCTCTCATTCATCTGGCGGTCACGCTGTTCGTGATCGTCGCACTCTACGGGACTTTCGAGCTGGACTTCCGAATCTATCTCTTCGGTATCAATATTCCTTCGCTCGTCTATCTGGTCCCGCTCGTCTTCCTGTCCTACTTCGCGCAGAGGAAGCTTTCTGAAGCGCGCGGTTTTGGGCGAGTGCTCGATCTTCTGATCTCGGTCCCGATGCTCATCGCGATTGTGGGGGTCATCCTCCTGTGGCTCGGCATTCCGTCCGTCGAGTCGGTCGCGAACGAGATCGGTTCGTGGGCGAACCACGTGGTTTCGACCGAACCGACCTCCTACAAGGTCGTCGTGGTCCTTCTCTTCGGCTTGGTGTCGCTGCTCGACGTGCTCGGGCGTGATATCGGGGGAGTTCGTCTCTCGCGTTCCCGCGTGTTCGGGAAGCGGCTGGACGATTCGATTCGGACCCGCATCGTGCCCCAGTTCGAGATCGCCGATCAGGGGGAGATCATCGTCGGCGGCGAGGTCATTCACGTGACACTGACCGACGAGCACAAGCGGAGGATTGCCCAGAGGATTGCCGGCACGCCCGGCCTTCCGAAGCCACCTCCGGTTTCGGCGCCGGCTCATGGTCCGACCACTAGCCCTCCGTAGGGAAGGCGCGCGTCATCGGGAGCGAACAATCCATCGCGGCGAGGGAAACCTCGCCGCGTATCTTTTTAATAAGGTTTGTATTGACAAACGTTGATTTTAATGTACTATGTTAGCACTGTCGCGCATGATGCGCGAAGAGTTGTTTGACTTGACCCATGCCCCCAGCGTTGGGGCATAACTGGAGGAGTGAAAATGGCAGGAAATGGTAATAAGAAGGCACATGGTGCTCCGATTCCCATGGAGTCGCGTACTGGCCAGACCTTTGGCCAGTCCAGCGACGTTGTCGAGGAGCGCATCCGCGTCGTGATCCGCGTCGGTCGCTTCTCGGCGGAGCTCGAGCCGGATCAGGTTCCTGACCGGCTGGCGGCGCGCATCATTAGCTACCTCAAGGCCGGCATGGCCGGTCCGGAGGAGCCCGCGCAGCTTCCGCCGCCGAAGACCCCTGTTCCCAATACGGGCGGTGAACCGCGTGAGGACGAGTAGATCATGACAGCAGGTCATGGCGCATCCGTGCGTATTCCGCCGGGCGACGAACCCCTCATGAGGCTCGACGATCAGGTCGCAGAGGTGAGCTTTTCGAGGTTCATTGTCAGCGACATCGCGAACGTCGAGATTTCTCCGAAGGCCCGTGCGAAGCTCGCCACCAGTATGGCGGCTGCGCTGGATCCCGGCACAAGTGGGGCCATCGCCGACCGCGACCTTGCGGCAACAAGGTCGGGCGGAAAGCCCCTCGCATTTCGCGCTGAAGAGGAGATGAGAAGAATGAGCGGCGGTACTTCGCACACGGAATCCCACCACGAAGAGTCTCATGCCGCGAAGGGCGGGAGGACGAAGTGGATCATCGTCTGGGGGATCATCATCCTCGCTGCGTTGGCCGCCCTGTACTTCTTCGCTCCCGGCGTGAAGTCAGGGGTCGATGGGTTCGTCGGCGGCCTCACTTCGAACGTCGAGCGGGTCGGTAGTCCAAGTGTGGGGGACACCCCCGGCGTCACACCCTGCGACGCCCAGTGGTATCACTACCCGGACCACACTGCGACCTACTGGTGCAGGTGACAACCGGTGACAAATCTAGATCGGCGGCGAGCTCTGTGCTTGCCGCCGTTTCCTTTTATATATATTGACAAATCACACACAAGTGATATAATTATTAGACATAAGTTCTCCTGTTCTTGTCAGTCTGGTTTTGGCGGTTTCCACCTTTGCGTCGCCAAAACCGGGCTGATAAAGCCCATTGATCTTTAAAAAAGTCAGTGGATTGTGGGCGGCAGAGTGTACGTGTGGAAACCACGTGCACTCTGCCGCTCGCACACCCGTGCCGGCATAACTTGGGAGCTTACCAATGAAGAAGTCTGTTGTCTTTGCGGCTATCGCCGCGCTCTGCTTCTCCGCTTCGCTCGCGGCTGCCCAGCCGGCGCCCGTGGATACAACTCCGCCCGGCGCCGATCCTGCTGCAGTTGTCGTTACTACCACTCCGGGCTGTGTGACCCTCGAGGTCACGCATACTGGGATGGACACGACGCAGCGGACGGCAATCGAGCGCGAAATGCTGGTGAACGCCATGTTCGCCACGTCCGTGCGCGGTGTCGGCATCACCGCCGACGGCATCCAGGCGTGCAATGGCCTCGGTGTCGAGGTCGTCGACGGGCCGGACGTTCTCATCTACTCGATGATCCGGCAAGGCGTCGTGACCTTCAGGGTCCCGGCGACCGGCAACTACACCTACGTGTACGCCGGGATGTGCCTGGGTCCCAACGCCGGCATCTTCTTCGACAACCGCGACAATCTCGTGGTGCTCGAGGGAACCCGGATCTCGGTGGCTCTTTCCGTCAACCCGACGGTTCCGCCGCCGGCGCCCGGTCAGTGCGACCACTGACGTATTCTCTCGGAAGCGGCAGCAACTTGCTTGCCGCTTCCGGGGACCTTCTTTTTCGTGATTGTTTGTCTAAGTATTCTGTAGTATAGAGTTCGGAGACAAACCTTCATGAGAAGGTCTTGCCATCGATCCGGAAAGGAGACCGCGCGATGCGTTTGTTCTTAACATCCCTTTCGATCTTCGTGCTGGGGACGCTTACCGTTCCGCATGTCGCAAAGGCAGAAACCACTGTGCTCTTCAATCCCTGCGGCGCATTTTGCAATGCGGAGGAAAGGAGACCAGTTCCGTTTAGCGACGAACTGATCTGTTTCTACATCGAACAAGACGTTCAAGATGGGGTTCCGTTCTTCATTTACCGGAACGGCGACCTGATCAACAAGCATCCCGATGTGGAGCGGCATCCCGGGGAACCGAAGCCGCTGCATAACCAGATCAAGGCACCGTCGGATCGCTACTGCATCGGTGCCTGGTACATACGTCAGGCAACTGAGATTGTGGTCTGCAACAGCCACTGGAGCGTGACGTTGTCGCTCGTCGACATTCGTACCTATCTCGCGGCGGGAGACAGGGCACCACAAACGCGGCACATTACCCTTTGCCTTATGGCAGCCGGCGAGTGCGTGGAACGGCTGTACGTGCACGGTGTCCAATGAGACGACATTCCTCTGGGCGGGGGCGGGAATGCCCTTCGCCCGAGGAACTTGACTTCTGTCAAGTAATGAAGTATACTGAGGAAGTTACGACATTCAGTAACCCAATTTAATATGATACATAAAAACATATATACTATTCCTGCGGTCGCGGTTATTTTCGCTATTATCGGCGCATGTTTTTCTCCAACTATTGCGAGCGCGCAAAATTTTGCAACGCAGAACCCGTGTTGCCCAACCGTGAACTATGCGTACAACAAACCAACATCGACTTACACTTATAATAAGCCGACTTCTACGTATACAAACAATCAGCCGACAGCGACCTATGCGTACAACAAACCAACTGCTACGTATACAACTAACAAGCCTGCAACTTCGTACGCATACAATAAACCAGTCACTTCTTACGCGAACAACACACCAGTTACGTCTTATTCGTACAATAAACCTGCTGCAGTTACATACACGACTAATAAGCCTGTAACCGCGTATACCTCCAACAAGCCTGTTACTTCTTACGCTTCCAATAAGCCGGTTACGTCCTACGCAACGAATCAACCTGCGCCGGTTTACTACAAGACTCCGACTACCATTGTCACGAAGACCCCTACGTATGTATATAAACCTATCACGGTTACAAATCCGACATACGTAACTCCAAAGACTGTCGTTGTTACGACACCGAAGCATGTTACGTACACAACTCCTTCCTACAACTACAATGTTGACGTTAACGTCGTACGACATGTCACTCAGCCGACGTACACTCAACCAGCTCCGACGTACATCGACAACAGCATCAACGATAGCTACAACGACAACAGTGTGACTAACACGTACGTCTCTCACAGCTTCAATAGCGGTAATGCAGTAGTAGATTCTACGATCATCACTCCAATCGTTACGCCTCATCAGCCGGTATATCAGCCAATTCAGCCAACGTACTACCCACCAGTTCAGTACAATTATCCATACGTTGCGCTCTCTCAGATCCCTTACACAGGATTTGATCTTGGCACCATGGGTAACATTCTCTACTGGGCAGGTCTCGTACTCTTCGCTCTCGCTCTTGGATACCTCGCTGTCTACTTCGGATCAGCGCTCATAAACGGTCGCCGTCCATCGATGTCTCAGATGATAACTTCACCTTTCTCTGGCATACTGTCAGCAAGGGGAAACCAGGCAGCTCGTTCTGCAGGGGATTCCATGTCGTTCGTTCGCTCTATGAACGGTGAAGCTCCTCGTATTATCATTAGTCGCGCTTAATCTCTCGTATATGATCAAAGCTCTCGCAACGACTTCTATTATCACGTTTATTCTCGCTGCATCCGTCAGCATCCTTTCCATCGCAACCGTTGCGAGTGCTCAGGCTGTAACGACATGTTCGATCTATTCGACAGCGAGCTCAGGTTCAGGTCAGCCGGTAACGATCTCGTGGAATTCTTCTAACGCTACCTACGCGTTCCTCAATCCAGGGGGAAGCGTTGCAACGAACGGCTCACAAGTTGTGTACCCAACTGTCACCACGACTTACACACTTACCGTAAACGGTGCACAGGGTCAGTCTTCTAATTGTCAGGTAACAGTACAGGTCGGCTCAACTTCGGGCTTGCCTTACTGCTCGATCAGCGCAGGAACGACAAACCTCAATCCGGGTAGCGCAGTAACTCTTACCTGGAACTCTTCCAACGCAAATTCAGCTTCCCTTACGAACGTTGGTTCAGTTTCAACTTCTGGATCACAAACAGTGTATCCATGGAATACAACGACTTACATATTGACGGTTAACAATTCTCTAGGTCAGTCCTCGAATTGTCAGACAACTGTGTACGTTGGTTCCTCTTCAACACAGGCACCGTCTTGCTGGATAACGATCTCTAACAACAATCAATACAATTACAATCAGCAGGCGACTCTCTCGTGGGGCTCAACGAATGCAACATCTGCTTCTATCAACCCAAGCGTTGGATCAGTTTCAACCTCTGGTTCTCAGACCATCTACACATCTGGTAATCAGATCTACACGATGACGGTCTACAACGCTCAGGGTCAAAGTGCGACATGCCAGACCTCGAGCTACTACCAGCCGGGCATACTTTCCTGCACCATCACCGCAAACCCAGTAAACATTCAGAACGGCAGCTCTTCCTACCTTTCTTGGACATCAACAGGAGCGTCATCCGCGTACCTCAATGATGGTCTCGGAAACGTTGCTCCAAACGGCTCTCTTACTGTTCGTCCAGAGAATTCACGTAACTACATTCTCACAGTGATTGGCTCAAACGGTGCGCAGCAGACATGCACAACGTTCCTCTCGGTCTCAGGTTCATACCTTCCTCTCAATCAGATCCCTTACACAGGATTTGATTTGGGTCCGATAGGGAACACGATGTACTGGTTTGCGCTCGCACTCTTTGCGGTCGCTGCTGGATATCTCATTGTGTACTTCATGCCACTTAGTCGCATGCGCTCAACTCGTTCTAGCGTTCACGCTGAGCACGTACACGAGGCGACGATCATTTCAGAAAGAGTTACAGTTCCTGCAATCTTTTCTAACAAGGAACCAAAATTCTCTACTGAAGTTCGTGCATATGTTGAGGCGCCAGAAAATCTTCCAGTACTTCACTCCGAAAGACACGAACAAAAGCACACTGAATTGAAGGATTCTATGTCCTTTGCAGAGAGCAAAGAGGGAGGTGCTCCAAGCATCTTTATCGGTAGAGCCTAATTTCAAGGAAACCCAAAAGACCGCTCAGTAGAGCGGTTTTTTGTTGATTTAGCTGCTATTGACAAGGGGGTATAAAGCTGGTAATATCTGCCATTGGAGTGCGCCTTGAAAAGCGTACACACGACTTTCCGGGACTCATCCGAGATTCCGGCACTGATCTCTAACTTGAAGAAGGAATGCTGAAATGAACATTCGTCTTATTGCAGTCGTCGTAGCCTTGTTGCTCGGTGTAGGGCTTTCATCGCCCGCCAACGCGCAGGCTGGTTGTGCACTGACTGACAATGCGTGCCAGGCAGCGCAAGCTGCTGCGGCGCGACCGGATTACAACGGGCCGCTGGCTCCCACTACTGAGCCGATGGTCTGCCTCTTCGTCGTCGCGTATGCGCCAACTGAGCTCGTCCTCTACGACGGGCCCTATCGGCGAAATCCCGGCGATGAACGCGTAATCCTGACCTGGCGTGTGCAGGCTGGTCACTGGAGTCCCTGGGCCAGGGATCCGTCTCTCTGGGCGCGGACAATTTGCATCCAGGAGCGGCTTCTGGCCGGGCGGAACACGGTTACGCTCTGCAATGGGCTGGTCGTGAACCAAGGCTACCACTCGGAGTGGACCCGCGATCAGATCGCGTATCTCCTCCAGGTCCGAAGCCTCCCAGCCAGCGATCCTGCCAGTCTCCTCGGGACCGCACGCAGCGCTGTCTACGGCCTCTAGGGGCCTTCGCGAAGGCGGACAAGACCTCTTCGGTCCCCGCCTTCGCAACAACCTTCTATGAATCTTCAGTTAAGTTAAGGAATAATTTGGATGTCAACGGCGAAGAAGGATTCGCTTTTGACATCCGGAGAGATCCGGTATAAGTATGCATTATAAATTAGTAGATAAACCTCATTTATGAACTCATTAGTCACGCGAAAATCTGTCTTGATAAGTATTGTCGCAATTCTTACCTTCGCGGCTGGTCTTACCATTACTGTATCTTCACCCATCGGTGAAGGTTTCAGTGTTTCAATAAATTCTGCTCTCGCGTTCGGTAACTCGGGCGACGGCGGTTGTTGCGGTACTGATGAGCCTGATCAACCTGATTACGATCCGCCATCTTATGATCCGCCGGACTACCCTGATTACGATCCGCCACCTTCTCATCCAAAGCCTCACTGTTCAGCGTACATCAATCCCGACCAGGTAAATTATGGCGGTAGCGCTACTCTTACGTGGACCTCTGCAAATGCTACGTCTGCAACAGTAACGGATTTCGGTAGTGAGCCAGTAAACGGTTCCAAAGCCCTCTCCAACATCACTGCGAATAAGACCTACTACGTAACTGTCTATGGACCAGGTGGTTCTGCGACATGTTCAGATACGGTCAAAGTGATCAAGCCAATGCCGGTCTGTACGATCAACGCTAACCCTTCTACGATTCAGAACGGAGGTTCCTCTACACTCACATGGACCTCTTCGAATGCAACATCTGCATCGATCAATCAGGGTATCGGCGGCGTATCTGTAAATGGTAACCGCTCTGTCTCTCCGACAGGCACAAAAACGTACACTCTTACGGTGACTGGTCCTGGTGGTACTGCAAACTGCCAAACGACTATTATCGTTCAGAATCAGCTTCCTAGCTGTACATTCAACATTAATCCAAACTCTGTGCAGTACGGTGGTAATGCCACAGCTACATGGACATCTCAGAACGCTACGTCCGCTACTATCAACCAGGGTGTCGGCTCAGTCGCGCTCAATGGTTCGTACACAGCTTCTAACTTAACCTCTACAAAGACGTACATCATGACCGTCACTGGTCCTGGTGGCAGCGCAACTTGTCAGGACACAGTAACTGTCCAACAGCAATCTGCTCCTAGCTGTACGATCACTGTAAATCCTCACTCAGTACAAATGGGTGGTAGCGTGAGCATCGTTTGGTCTTCAAACAACGCTACGTCAGCTACACTTACAGATTTCGGTAGTGAGCCGGTTAACGGATCACGCTCAGTGTCCAACATAAATTCGAACAAGACGTATGTTTTGACAGTCACAGGCCCAGGTGGAACTGCGACATGTCAGGACTCAGTCGTCGTTCAGGAGTCACCAGCTCCGTACTGTACGATCAGTGCAAATCCGTCATCGATACAATACGGCGGTTCCTCGACTCTCACGTGGTCTTCAAACAATGCAACGTCAGCAGTCATTAATCACAGTATCGGTTCAGTTGGTGTAAATGGCTCGTACGTCGTTTCGAACATCTACTCGACAAAGACGTACATCATGACCGTCTACAACGCGCAGGGTCAGAGCGCGAACTGCCAGACAACGATCTACGTCAACGAAATTCAATCGAATCCATCTTGTACGATCAATGCAAATCCTAACTCTATCCAACAGGGTGGTTCTTCTTACCTCACTTGGTCATCTTCGAACGCCATCTCTGCCAACCTCTCGACTATCGGTTCTGTCGGGGTGAATGGAAGCCAGACTGTGTATCCGTACAACACGACAACATACGTGCTCACGGTATACGGACAGAATGGTCAAAGCGCACAGTGTCAGACGACTGTGAACATCGGTGTTGTATACAACAACCCACCAAGCTGCTGGATCTCGATCTCAAACAATAACCAGTACGACTACAATAACAGCCAGGCGACCCTCTCATGGGGTTCCTCTAACGCGACAAGCGCGTATATCAATCCGAACGTCGGTTCTGTCTCAACGTACGGAACACGCGTAGTCTATGTCTCTGGCTATCAGGTCTACACAATGACCGTCTACAACGCGCAGGGTCAGAGTGCGACATGTCAGACACAGACAACTCAGATCCCTCCGTACGTAGCTCTCACTCAGATCCCTTACACAGGTATTGATCTTGGTGGTGCAGGTACGATGCTCTACTACTTCGCGATCCTCGCGTTTACAGTAGCCGCCGCGTATCTCGCTATCTACTACGTTCCAGCGTTTGCAGGTATCAAAGCCCGCATCCCAGTTGAAACGATGGAAGCTCCGATGATATTCGCTCGATCAGTTGCAGCCGCAGTTCCGTTCGTTCACACAGCTACTCGTCCGAACGTACCAGGAAGTTCATTCAAAGATGCGATGACATTCGCTCGCTCTGAGAATGGAAGTGCGCCTCGCATCGTGATCCAGAGAAATTAATTCTACAGATCCAAGAATTAGCAAAATCGCCCCGGGAGGGGCGATTTTGTTTTATAAGCGAGATGCTATTTCTTCCTGCAACTTTGCGATAGCTTCGCCGAGAGCGAGCGCTCCTACTTTTCCTTTGTCACGGCTTTCGAGAGAGACAGTTTTCTTTGCTACCTCGTCATCACCGACTACGAGAAGATACGGGATCTTTTCAGTCTTTGCAGTGCGGATCTTCTTACCCAAAGATTCGTTTGTGTAATCTATTTCTGCGCGAATGCCAGCCGAACGAAATAGGTCAAAAGCTTCTTTTGCATATTCCATGTGTTTATCGGAAATCGGAACAATCTTTGCTTGGATAGGAGAGAGCCAGAGAGGGAAGGCACCGGCATATTTTTCGATGAGGAATGCCATGATGCGTTCGATAGCTCCAATTGAAGAGCGGTGAATGACGAACGCGCGTTTCTTTGTGCCATCAGCGGCTGCATACGTAATATCGAAACGATCTGGCATGCAGAAGTCATACTGAACAGTGAATGCGGTGTCCTCTTTTCCGTTCACGTTCTTCATTTGTATGTCTATCTTTGGACCATAGAAAGCGGCCTCATCTTTTGCTTCTTCGAATGTGCTGCCGCGGGACTCAAGATGCTTTCGTAGTAGGTCTTCGCTTTTCTCCCATGCAGCATCATTTTTGTAGTACTTCTCGGTATTTGCGCGATCACCAAGTGAGAGGCGATATCGGTAATCGGTCCCTAGCTTTAGTCCAAAGACCCCGGCGACGTATTCAATAAGGTCGAGCGCCTTACCTACCTCCTCCACGGCCTGTTCTTCGGAGGCGCACACAATGTGTGCGTCAGCGAGGCAGAATGTGCGGACTCTTTGAAGGCCCATCAGTTCTCCCGATTGTTCGTATCGGTAGAGTTGCGCCAGCTCTGCAATTCTCATCGGAAGTTCGCGATAGCTGCGAGGCCTTGAAAGGAAAAGTTCAAAATGATGAGGGCACGTCATCGGGCGGAGCATGAACTCTTCGTCATCAATAACGATCGGCGCATACATGGAATCTTTGTAGTGTGGGTAGTGACCGCTCTTCTTATAGAGATCAAGTTTTGCGATGTCAGGGGTTTTGACGTGGAGGTATCCCCGGCGGATTTCTTCGTCCACTATGAAGCGTTCAAGTTCACGGCGGATTGTCGCACCCTTTGGCGTAAAGAGGGGAAGGCCTTTGCCGACGGTGTCGGAAAAGGTAAAGAGGTCGAGTTCGCGACCGAGTTTCTTATGGTCGCGGTCTTTAAGGCTATCTTGTGCTTCGTCTGCCATAGTAAAAGTGAATGATATACCGTGAGTGACATACAGGCAATTTGGGTAAAGCGAAACGGCCGCGCGAGCGCGGCCGTCTTCACGAGATTGCGTTAGGCAGGTCTCGATCGGAGTTCGTGCCTCATGTGGACGCAGAAGAGCTGCAGGTCTTCGAGGGGCTTCGTGGTTCGGCGGTGCCGACCGGCTTCCAGGTCGCTCAGAGTTGCTGCGAGGTCCATAAGATCACGTACCAATTTATCTTGGCACGTGTAATTGTTCTCCGTGTGGAAATCACACAGAGCCTCCTTCACGCTTCTGCTGCACTTTGCCGTAGTGCCTGCAACGCAGGCAGCAAGAATCTCGCTCGCCATTTCAAGGATGATTATTCTTGTATTGCGAATGACTTCCAGCTGACGCGCGTCCGGGTTCAATTCGGTGCTTCCGTGGATTTGCAGGACGACCCTGCTGCATTCCGAAAGCGTTGCGACTCGATCGGGCATCTCGTGCCTCCATACTTGCTTCCCGTAAGATCGGGCAGTCTTTCTTGTAACCTAAAAGAAAGGGTGGGGCAAGGTTAGAGCGCTTTCGCCTTCTCTACGATAAAACTCGCCTCGCCGTTTCTATCTGAATATTTTCCTTTGAGCATGATGCACGCGCCAGCTGTAAATAGTGCCTCGTTCTCTTTTAGGATGCGAGGAAATGCGACGACTTCAATACTGTCGGAATAATCGGTTAATTTTGCGAATACCATCTTCTCTCCCTTTTTAGTGAGAATGGCACGAATGGTTTCGATGTATCCCGTGATGACAGTGTCCGCTCCACGCGGGAACTTTTCCTTCCCAGTCTTTATATCCATCTTTTGGTTTTTCAGCTTCTCCTTATATTTGTCGAGGGGATGACCTGACACATAGAGGCCGAGGAGTTCTCTTTCCCAGGTAAGACGCTCTTCCATCGTCGCTGGCTTCGTTTCGCGAAGTTTTATCTTTGCGGGAGAAGAAGTGGCGGCTCCAAAAAGGGAATTGAGGTTGGAGGGTGTATTTACGAATTCACGATGGTAATCAAGGAGAGTATCTATGTTCGCCAGAAGCATGCCGCGCTCGCCCATTTCGTCGAGCGCTCCGGATTGGATAAGTGCCTCCACAGATTTCTTATTGAGATTCTTATCTGGAATCCGGGAAAGGAAATCCCCTATGTCTTTGAACGCTGGTCCACTTTGACGCACTTTGAAAATAGAATCTCCAACCCCAGTGCCGAAATTCTTAATTGAATACAGACCAAATCGAATCGACTTGTCATCTACAACTGTAAACGTGCCCCTGCTTTCATTTACTGAAGGCGGGAGAATCGCGATACCCATTCGTTTACATTCCGTTATCGTTTCTCCGATCTTGTCCACGTTGCCTGCATCGGCGGTAAGAAGAGCGGCCATGTAGTCGACAGGGAAGTTCGCTTTCATATACGCGGTCTTATACGCGAGGTTTCCATAACTCACGGCGTGTGCACGATTGAAGCCGTACGCCGCGAACGTCTCGATCTGTTCCCACAACTTCTGCACGGTTGCGGGGGTGACCTTATTTGCGAGACAACCAGCTTTGAATTTCTCCTTTTGCGCCTCCATTTCGGACTTTATTTTCTTACCCATCGCTTTTCGGAACTTATCGGCCTCGAGCCAGCTGTACCCAGCAAGTTTTATAGCGAGCTCGAGCACGTCGTCCTGGTAGGTGATGACGCCGTAGGAATTCTTTAGGATCGGTTCCATTCGTGGGTCGAGGTAGCGCACCAATGAGGGATTTTTCTTTCGCTCAATGTAATTTGGGATGAACGCCATTGGTCCAGGACGATAGAGAGCCACCATCGCGTTGATATCGTGAATAGTTGTTGGCTTCAGTTCCGTCAGGTAACTGGTCATACCGTCGGACGCGAGCTGGAAAACGCCGTGTGTTTCGCCCCGCGCGAGCATGTCGAACGTCTTTTGATCATTAAGAGGAAGCCGCTCTAGATCAACAGCTACACCGAGCCTTTCTTTGACACGGACTACTGAGTCGGCAAGAACAGAGAGGTTGGTGAGGCCAAGGAAGTCGAATTTAAGAAGTCCCGCGTCCTCGACTGCGTGCATGTCGTACTGCGTGATAATTTTTCCACCCTTCGGATCTTTTTGTATCGGCACGTAATCAGTCACTTCGGTCGGGGAAATCACAACGCCTGCCGCATGGACTCCCACGTGCCGTGCGTTGCCTTCAATTTTTTGCGCGAGGTCGATCACTTCATGTGTCGAAACGTCCGTTTTATACATCTCTTTTAATTCTGGAGTGTCTTTGAGAGCCCCCGCGATTGTGACAGGGAAACCTTGTTTGCCAAATGGAATAAGTTTTGCAATCGCGTCTCCAACGCCGTATGGATGACCAAGTGCGCGCGCAACGTCACGAACGGCAGCGCGCGCCATCATGGTGCCGAATGTACCAACCTGCGCGACTTTATTCTCGCCATATTTCTGACGCACATAATCGATAAGTTCGTCTCGACGATTATCAGCGAGGTCCATATCGATATCGGGAGGAGAGGGGCGCTCTGGATTGAGGAATCGCTCGAAGGGGAGCTGATATTCAAGAGGATTCACGGTTGTAATACCTGTGAGATATGAGACAAGGGAACCTGCGGCACTTCCTCTTGTGTTGGTGAGAATGCCCTTTTCTCGAGCGTGTTTTAGAAGGTCGGCAACGACCAAAAAGTAAGGAGTGTAGCCCTTTTTCCCGATAATGGAGAGTTCGTAATCTAGACGTTCCCTCGTTTCTTTTGTGTCAGGCATGCCGCGCAAAGTGATGCCTTCCTCAGCGAGAATACGTAATTCTTCATCCGAGCTTTTTCCTCGCGAAATTGGATATGAAGGGAAGACCCATTCACCGAGATGTAACTCTAGGTTGCACATCTCGACGACCTTCATTGTATTTTCGAGTGCTTCAGGAAGATCCTTGAAGAGTTCTCGGATGCGCGTCTTCTTTAAAAATGAAAAGTCTCGCGCCTCTACCTCGGGATCGCGTTCCAATACTCCAATGGACCTAATTTTATTTACAAGATCGCATGCGAGTGAATCCTCCTTCTTTAAGTAGTACACGTCGTGTGCTGCGATTAGTGGAATATTCGCTGTTTTTGCGGCGGCGATTATTTTTTCCATTCGCTCGTCGTGGCCCGCAATTTCAGGATGGCGCGCGATCTCCACGAAACAATCGTCACCATAGATCTTTTTATGCCACTCAAATGTTTGCATCGCACGATCTTTGTCATCGTGACGAAGTGCGTGGGCATGTTCACCCGCATGCGACGGGAGAATTGCGACGAGGCCACCACTATATTTCTCGAGTAAATCACGATCTACGCGTGGGCGCTCGAAAAAACCCTCCATGTGGGATTTAGACACTAATTGAATGAGATTGCGGTACCCCTCTTCATTTTTCGCAAGGAGGACAAGACGACCCTTAGGCTCATCTACGCGGTGCTCTTGATCGAATCGCGTGCGCGGAGCTAGAAAGAAATCTACGCCGAGGATCGGTTTTATTCCTGCAGATTTACACTTTTTATAGAACTCAATAGCACCATAGAGATTGCCGTTGTCTGTGAGGGCAAGCGCTACTTGCCCGTCTGCTTTAGCTGCGTCTACAAGATCAGGAATTTGTGGCAGTGCTTCAAGAAGCGAATAGTGTGAGTGGGTATGCAAATGGACGAAGTCGCGCGCGCTCATCTTCCGATTATACATTCTTTACAGAGTCGGCATTTCTGAATACAGTGCCGACTGGCTCGTTTGCGGCCAACAGATTGAGGAGCGAGAGGAATGAACACCTCGAAAGATAATGACCCTGCCGGAAAGCAGGACGTTGCGGCTTCGGCTCCGCTCGCGGAGCCCGCGAAACCGGTTTTTCGCGGCCTTCGGAGAGGTAAGTCTCGCAAGAAGGAAAACCTCGAGCATGACCCGTTGCGCTTTGCGGGAGCCGCTCATCGGAGGAGCCGTAAGCGTAAGGGTGGGCAATAGGCGTCATCCCTTGATTTGCCCATGCCCCCAGTTGTCGGGGCGTGGGCAACGTTTTATTGATACTATAGAGAGGACGATGCAATACTTTATTGGTATTGATGAGGCAGGACGCGGCGCGCTCGCAGGGCCAATTTCAGTAGGAGCTGTACTTCTCTCCTCAGAATTTAATTGGAAAGAAGCGTTCGCACTTGTCACAAAACGAGGTGAACCAAAACTGCGTGATTCAAAGAAGTTGTCTGCGCAGCAAAGAGATATTTTATATGAGTACATTATTTCTCACGGCTCGCTCAAGCACGCATGCGGACTTGTTGATGCGGAAATTGTAGACAAAATAGGGATCGTGAATGCGGCATACGAAGCAGCAGCGATTGCCATAAAGCAGCTCGAAATTCGACCCGAACGTGTAGAGGTACTCCTTGATGCAGGTCTAAAGGTTAGTTCAGAATGGCGTCAGCAATCTTTCGTTCGAGGAGACGAAACCATCCCAGTTATTGCCCTCGCTTCGATCATTGCGAAAGTCACTCGAGATCGACATATGGAAGGTTTGCCGGCCAAATATGCCCCATATCATTTCGAGGAGCATAAGGGCTATGGAACCTTGGCCCATCGTCGAAGCATCAAGCAATTAGGTCTTTCTGAGCTTCATCGCGCCACTTTTTGCACGAGGTTGCAAGCTGCCTGAACTTCTGTATAATCTCCCCACTATGGTAGTTCGAATGCGTCGAAATAAGTCGCAGACCGCCCAGCGGCGTTCTCATCATGCGCTTCTTGGCATGACGACTGGAAAGTGCGAGTGCGGCGCACTCAAGCTTTCTCATCGCGCGTGCCCAGAGTGTGGCAAGTACAATGGACGCATCGTCATCGACGTCGTTGCTAATGCAAAGCGTGAAGCCCGTCGCACGAAACGCAAACAAACAAATCTCCGTGAGTCAGGACAAATAACAGCAGATAGTAAAAAAGAAGAACCTGCGAAATCGTAAATCGCACTTTGTGCGACCTGCTCTTTTGCCCATGTTCTCCCCAGAAAATAAACATCCTCTTCCTCTCAAAGCTGCAGATATCTGTTAGAGTTATCTCAGTATGGCAAACAGACACTTAGCTCGCTCGGTAGTTCTCCAAGTCCTCTTCGAGCGTGATACGGCAGCTAATAAAATGACGGCGGCAGATATTGAGTCGCGCCTTGCGGACTACGCAAAGGAATTTGGCGCGCGTGATTCGGACCTGCCGTTCATGAAGCAGCTCGTCGAGACTGCGATCGCAAAACAGAAAGAAATAGACCAGGTCATCGTGAAGGCTGCACCTGAGTGGCCGCTCGAAAAGATCGCCGTAATTGATAGAAACGTCCTACGATTGGGCCTCACTGAACTTTTATTTGCGGATCGTGCCCAAGTGCCAGCAAAAGTAGCGATCAACGAGGCGATAGAGCTCGCGAAGACATTCGGAAGCAATAGCTCAGGTCGTTTCGTCAACGGCGTATTGGGCGCTGTCTATATTGAGTTGGGAGAGCCTGGAAAAGAGGACGGAGTACCTCGAAAGAAAGAGGCTCAGAAATCGGGCCCGATGCCTGTCGAGGAATTGGTCGGAGCAGTCGTGTATGCGCGCGAAAAAGGAGAGGTGTATCTCGCGCTCGTGCATGACATTTTCGGCCACTGGACCTTATCAAAAGGAAAACTTCTCGAAGGAGAGTCTCAAGAAGACGGCGTGAAGCGCAAAGTTACGGAGGAAGTCGGACTTGAAGTTACGGTGGATGAAAAACTCGGAGAGAATGAATACATCGCAAATGATAGTGAGAATGGAGGAAAGAAACGTCGCCATGCCTCGTATTACCTCGCTCGCACGGACTTCCGCGACATTACACTAAAGCGCACGGGAGGTCTCGACGACGCGCAATGGTTTCCACTTGCTGCGGTAGGGGATCTGAACTTTTATGACGACATCTTGCCAGTTGTGACACGTGCGATAAACTTGCTCGCTCAGAAGGAGAAGTAATATGGATTTTGGTACGTTTGAAGGAAAAATTGGATACACGTTCAAGAATAAAACGCTGCTGGAGCAGGCGTTCACGCACCGTTCATATTTGAATGAAAATCGCGCAGCGGGGCGTGAACATAACGAACGTTTGGAGTTTTTGGGAGATGCTGTACTTGAGCTTGTTGTCACGGAATTTTTGTACGCAAAATATCCAGATAAACCAGAAGGGGAATTAACTGCGTTCCGCGCTGCGCTCGTGAACACTCAAAGTATTTCTGATGCGGGAGGAAAACTCGGCATGAATGAGTACCTGCTTCTTTCTAAGGGCGAATCAAGAGACACGGGGCGTGCTCGACAAATAATTCTGGCGAATGCATTTGAAGCACTTATCGGTGCGATTTATTTGGATTCGGAATATTCTGCCGCTAAAGATTTCATCGCGGCCCAACTTTTCCATAAGACAGATGAAGTGGTTGAGAAACGTCTCTGGCAGGATGCCAAAAGCCGCCTTCAGGAGATCGCTCAAGAAAAGCAGGGCATTACGCCTGCGTACCAGATGCAGAGTCAGTCAGGTCCGGATCACGACAAGCAGTTCGTCGTCGGTGCATATATTGGAACCGAAAAATTAGCGACCGGCGAAGGTCGCTCGAAGCAAGAAGCCGAACAAGATGCGGCGCAGAAGGCCCTGATCGCCAAAGGCTGGTAAAGCCGATTCTTTTTGATACGTTTCTTGCAGGATTGCGCCGCAATCCTTTCAGAGAGGTGCTCTATGAAAAGGAGTTGGAACGCGCGTAAGCGCCTGAAGTCTCGTACAAGGCAGAGCGATTTGACCCACCGCACCCGAAAGGGAACGAAGCTTCCCGGCGCCCGAGAAGCGATCAGGATGACCTGGATATTGCTCGCGCTTGAAGCGAATCTCCGCGACTAGTGCGGTTCTGGGCCGGACCCGCGCGTCCGGCCCGCAATCTTTTTGATACAATGGATACCAATGTACTTGAAGAGTATAGAACTCTCGGGTTTTAAATCGTTCGGCAAAAAGACCGAGCTTCGTTTCGGTACGCCGATCGCCTCCATCGTTGGTCCAAATGGCTCAGGGAAGTCGAACGTGGCGGAGGCTTTTCGATTCGTCCTCGGCGAGCAGTCGATGAAAGCGATGCGTGGAAAACGTGGCGAAGATTTGATCTGGGGCGGCTCGCCTGCTCTTCCTCGTGCGAATCGCGGGGCGGTGAAAGTAACTTTTGATAATTCAAAACGACTTCTCGATCTCGACTTTAAAGAAGTCGTCATTGAACGCGTCGTCTTTCGTGACGGACAGAACGAATATCTTTTGAATGGTACGCAGGTGCGCCTAAAAGACGTCATTCGCCTTCTTGCGGGTGCAAATATCGGAGGCTCTGGATACCAGATTATCTCTCAGGGCGAGGCGGATCGCATTTTGAACGCATCTCCGAAAGAGCGTCGAGAAATGGTGGAAGATGCGCTTGGCCTCAAGCTCTATCAGCACAAAAAGGCAGAAAGTGAGAGAAAGCTTGAAGAGACAGGAATAAATATAGAGAAGACCAAGTCCCTTCGAAGGGAAATTGCACCGCACTTAAATTTCCTTCGCACACAGGTGGAAAAACTAGAGAAAGCGCGAGAACAAAAAGAAGATCTCGCCGTGAAATTGAATGAATATCTTGCCCGAGAATATGCATGGATAAGTCAGGAAGATGCGAGACTTCTTTCTGAAGCCAGGGCCGAAGAAGGGGAATTAAAAACGCTCTCTAGTCGCGTGGAAGATGCACGAGGAAAGGGAAAACACGGAAGTGGTGCGGAAATACGAGAATTGCAGGAGAGAATCGCAGAGCGCGAGAGAAAGCTCTCTGACGCTCGAAGAAAAAGCGAAGAACTTGCACGTGAGCTTGGAAGAGCGGAAGGAGCTGCAGAGGCAACGAATGTGACCGTGGAGCAGATGGTAGCAGTACCTCATGTACGCACTTTCACACGCGAGATCGACGAGAGTCTCGAATCAGCAGAAAGTACAGAGGACATCAGTTCGGTCCGGAAGATCATTTCGGGTGCGAGAAGTCGGATCAAAACTTTCCTAGACAATCTCACCAGTACTGCACCGCACACTAATCAGGAAGTAAAAGAGAGAGTGCAATCCCTCACGGATTCCCTATCACGCGTCCAAAAAGAAGAGACCTCGCTAGCTGCAGAACTTGAGACATTTAGGAAGAAAATCGCCGAAGTGCGTGAACAAGGCTTTACCGCCGAGCGTGATCTTGTTGAATTGGAGGCCGCGGTGCGCGAAGCGCAAGGGAAACTCTCATCGGTGCAATCAGCGCGCGCGAATATCGCTGATGCTCGTCGGCGATTCGAGGAAGAAGTGCGGGAAGGTGTGGCACTCGGCGCGACACTTCAGGATTGGAAAAATACGGAGATACCGGAAGGTGCACTTTCAGAGGAGCGTTCTGTGCAGGAAAAACGCCGTCGCGAGATCGAGCGCCTAAAGATCAAAATAGAGGAATCAGGTCTTGGAAACGGCGACGCTATCGTAAAAGAATTCACACAGACAAAAGAGCGTGAAGAATTCCTTACTCGAGAACTCGCAGACTTGGAGAAATCAGCCGCATCACTCAAAGACATCATCGCAGAATTGGAGAAAACGATAGACGCACGTTTCCATGATGGTCTGAAGCACATAAACGAAGCTCTCAAAAATTTCTTTGAAAAGTTATTTGGCGGCGGGAGTGCAAAACTCATGGTGGAACAACCTAGGCGTCTAAATCGCAGTACTGCGGACGAGGACATGGACGATGAGGTAGAGGATGAAATGCCCGAAGAAGAGGAGTTGTATGCCGGGCTTTCAATTGACGTCTCAATTCCTCGCAAGAAGATCCGCGGGCTAGAGGTACTTTCGGGTGGTGAAAGAGCGCTTACCTCGATTGCTCTTATCTTTTCAATGACTCAGGTAAATCCCCCACCATTCCTAATTTTGGACGAGACGGACGCCGCGCTCGATGAAGCCAACAGCCGCCGTTATGCCGATATGATTCGCGAATTAGGAGCGAAGTCCCAGCTTATCGTTATCACACACAACCGCTCGACGATGGCAGCGGCTGGGGAGCTCTATGGGGTCACAATGGGAAGCGACGGAGTATCAAAACTTTTGTCAGTGAAATTAGAGGAAGCAGAGAGGGTTGCGAAATAGCGCAAAAGGCGCTTGGATTATGTTGGGCTCGGTCTGTAGAGGCGCACACCTGCGGCTCGCCGACTAGATGGAGATCGCAATGTACATTGATCAGGTGACTTCGACGTTTACGGCGCTCATGATGTTCATCGTGACTGCTCTTGGGTGGGTGATTGTAATTGTTTCAAGGCGAGAGGCTGTAGACGGGGCGATGTCATTTATCGGATTGCTGAGTGGAATTTTCACTGCAGTCGCCGTCAGTCAGATCTTCGTGGCGGAGTGGTTCCCTACGCAATTCCTATGGGCGCTCGCCTCAATTTCAAATGCCCTGCTTTTTTTGTCGAGTATTCGACTCGTCATATTTCTCGATTCGAAGCGGGGAGAGAAGTATCGCGAAGAAGTAAGGGCTCGACACGAGTTTGATCGCAGGGCGAGGGAAGGTTCCGCAGACTTCGCTCGGCGTGCGGAGGCAACAGCTCCCGCCTTCGTCGAGATGATGGCGGAAACGAGAAGTAGGCCGCTTCCGCCTGAACGCCTGAAGAAGCCGTAACCAGACCCACCGCCTTCGGCGAGGAACACTTGGGCCGGCGGGGACAGCCTCCCCGCCGGCTTTGATTTTTGGGGGATTTCTGGTAGAGTACCGCGACATATGTTGAAGATCCGAATGCAGAGAACTGGGCGCATAAATATGCCCTCTTTTCGCGTAATAGTTACCGAACACGCCCGTAGCGCTAAGACGGGTAATTTCGTTGAGAAAGTTGGTACATACAATCCAAAAACAAAAGAACGAAATCTTGATATCGAGCGGATCAAGTACTGGATGTCAGTTGGCGCACAGCCGTCAGCAACTCTCCACAACATGCTCATCACTTTGGGCGCTATAAAGGGTAAGAAAATAAACGTTCTTCCTAAAAAGACTCCACCTAAGAAAGAGGAGGTAGCGGGAGAGGCTGCAGCTCCCGCAGCAGCAGAACCAGCTGCCGAGAAGGCCCCAGAAGCAGCTCCAGCTGAAGTAAGCACAGGAAGTGGAGAAGAGGTAAAGGCAGCAGCGTAGGTCTGGTATACTCTAAGGAATTAGCCGAGCTAGCAATACTGACATGGAACAAGATCAGCAATTTCTCGAATACGTTGTTAAGGCATTGGTAGATCATCCGAACGATATAAAAATAAATCGTACGGTCGACGAAATGGGTGTACTCCTCACGCTCTCTGTCCATCAAGATGATATGGGTAAGGTCATCGGACGCTCAGGTCAGACGGCAAAGGCTATCCGCACCGTCCTCCGTGTTGTCGGGATGAAAAATGACGCCCGCGTCAATTTGAAGATCGAAGAACCAGAAGGTAGTGAGAGAAGCATGGAGCGAAGCGCCCCAGCTACTCCATATCAGCGCGATACGACCGTTGACGACGTCATCAAAGACTTGAAGGGAGAATAGGGGTCGCTCAGTGGAATGCGTTCTTTTCCGTCGCTATCTGCCGCTGCTGCGGCAGCGCTCGGTCTCGGCGTCGCCACGCCTGCGAAGCCGGAAAAGAGCGCACACCACCTCGCTTGAAGGTTGGCCAAAATCATATGATCCACTTTCACATAGTCACTCTATTTCAGGACTCAATTGAGCCCTATTTAAAGAGCTCGATACTAGGACGTGCGCAGGAGAGTAAGAAGATAAAGGTCACCTCGTACGATCCGAAGAAGTTCACGCGCGATAAGTATGGTCGCGTGGACCGTCGTCCATACGGTGGGGGACCTGGAATGGTGCTCGAGCCGGACGGCATGCTCCGTGCTATTGAAAAAGCAAAAGGGAAAAGAAAAGCGGAAGTGATATTTTTTTCTACTGATGGGAAACTTTTCGATGAGGAGATGGCGAAGAAACTTTCCAAGAAGAAAGATATTGTGCTTATCTGCGGACACTACGAAGGTGTAGATGAAAGAGTGGCCAAGGTTTCGAAAGCAAAGAAAGTCTCGATGGGCCCGTATGTCTTAACGGGAGGCGAGCTTCCGGCCGCGACCCTTATTGATGCTGTCTCACGCTTCGTGCCCGGTGTTTTAGGCAAAGCAGAATCCCTGGAAGCTTCCCGTGTCTCAAGTCCCGAGGTGTACACGCGCCCGGAGGTCCTCGTCTGGAAAGGGAAGAAATACCGTGTGCCGAAGGTCCTTTTGACTGGCCACCACGCTAAAATAGAGGAGTGGAAAAAGGCTAAAAGGGCCTCGTTGACATAAATAGCTCGTTTGGTATACTCCTCGCACATTTGCCTGTAGCTGATTGAGTCATTGTTGCGCTTTCAAGCAATGAAGTTTACCGAAAGGTGACTTTGCATCGAGAGATGCGTTTTAATAAAAAAACTTAATAAAAGGAGAACACACATACGGCAGAGGAGTGCCGCATGGGTGCCTTGTTGTAACAATGGCAAAAACAAAAGCGCGACCGCAGAAGTATTTTGGCAAGTTTCGGGAACCACTCGTTAAGCTTCCGAATCTCGTCGAAAGCCAGCTCGCATCTTTCCGTGAATTCGTGGACGGAGGTGCAGAGCGTGTATTTAAAGAATTTTCTCCAATTGCTGATCACTCCAGCAAGAAGTTCGAGCTCAAGCTCGTAAAATTTACGTTCGGCGATCTTCGCTGGGACGAACACTACGCAAAAAAGAACATGCGCACCTACGAGGCTCCTCTCTCGATGGTCGTTAAATTGAAGAACAAGACAAGCGGCTCAGAAAAAGAGCAGGAGATCTTCCTCGCTGATTTTCCATGGATGACTCCACACGGTACGTTCATCATTAACGGTGTTGAACGCATCATCGTCCCTCAGCTCGCACGTTCCTACGGCGTGTTTTTCGAATCAGTCCCTTACAAGGGTAAGAATTACTTTGCAGCGAAAGTTATCCCAGCTCGCGGCGTATGGATAGAAGTAGAGTCCGACCCAGACGGTGGAATTTACGTCAAAATTGACCGTAAACGCCGTTTCCCAGTGACTTCTCTCCTCCGTGTTCTTGGTCTCGCGACAGACAAAGAGATTCTCGGTCGTTTTAAAGGTGCTTCGAACGCTGCGGTGACGACTACACTTGGTCATGATCATGCAAAGACTCAGGAAGAGGCGTATGTAGAGATATACCGCCGTCTTCGTGATGGTGATATCGCAACACCTGAGAGCGCACGCACTCATGTCGACGCTATTCTTTCACCTGAACGATACGATTTCTCTCGTGTCGGTCGTTTCCATTTCAATCGTCGTTTCGGACAGGGGATCACAGAAAAAGATCTCTTGAATGCAACTCTTAACCTCGACGATGTCATTCGTATCGTTACTCACATCGCAGATTTGAATGCAGATCCAGCTGCAATGCCTGACGATATCGACCACCTCGGATTCCGCCGTGTTCGTTTCGTTGGAGAACTCCTCGAGCAGAGAATGCGCGTAGGTCTCTCTCGTATGAAGCGCAACATTCAGGACAGAATGGCGATGGTGGACGCTGAGACAACTCTTCCAGTCCAGTTCGTGAACCCTCGCCCATTCCAGGCCGCTGTTCGCGAATTTTTCACCACAGACCAGCTCTCACAGCTGATGCAGCAGTACAACATTCTCGATGAAATAGAACACCTTCGTACACTTTCGACTCTTGGCCGTGGAGGTCTCACATCCGAACGTGCAGGTCTTGAAGTGCGCGATGTGCACTCATCTCACTACGGTCGCGTGTGTCCAATTCACACACCAGAAGGTAAGAACATCGGTCTCGTTCTTCACATGTCGCTCTACACACGTCCGAACGAGTTCGGCATCATGGAGACGCCATACGCGAAAGTTGAGAAGGGTGTCATCACCACAAAGATCCAATACTTGAACGCGATTGAAGAAGAGCAGTACGCAATTGCGCACGCTGCAACTCCGCGTGAAGACAGTGGCCGCATCACCGCGAAATTCGCTGAAGTCCGCAAAGAAGGGAAGCCAACACTCGTTCGACGTGAGGACGTTGATTTCATGGAGGTTTCTCCAAACCAACCATTCTCTGTCGCGACGTCCCTCATTCCATTCGTTGAAAATAACGACGCAAACCGCGCACTCATGGGTTCGAACATGCAAAAACAGGCAGTTCCACTCGTCGTTCCTGAGGCTCCGCTCGTAGCTACCGGCGTTGAGAGCGCAGCAGCACGCGACTCAGGTCGCCTCATTCTCGCCGAAGACGCAGGAGAAGTTGTGTACGCTGATGCACAGAAAGTATCTGTGAAAAATGCTGCAGGTAAGACAAAAGAGTATCCTCTCGTAAACTTCTCACGAACAAACGGCTTTACGACATTCCACCAGCGCCCAGCTGTCACTGTGGGGGACACAGTTAAGAAAGGCGGAGTGCTTGCAGACTCTTCGACTTCAGTCGGGGGTCAGCTCGCGATCGGCCAAAATGTCCGTGTCGCATTCCTCCCGTGGTTCGGAGCAAACTTCGAAGACGCTATCGTCATTTCTGAACGTCTCGCAAAAGACGCACGCTTCACTTCTATTCACATGGAAGAGTTCGTTTGCGTCGTCCGCGATACAAAGCTTGGTCCGGAAGTAACAACTCACGACATTCCAAACGTCAGCGAATTCAAACTCCGCAACTTGGATGAGGAAGGTGTTATCCGCATCGGTGCAGAAGTTCGCCCTGGCGACATCTTGGTTGGCAAAGTAACTCCAAAAGGCGAGACGCAGCTCACTCCTGAAGAGCGCCTCCTTCACGCAATTTTCGGTGAGAAGGCAAAGGATGTGAAGGACACATCACTCCGCATGGAAGGTGGAAAGCGCGGACGCGTTGTCGGAGTCAAAGTATTTTCTCGTGAAAGTGGCGATCAGCTCGAAAGCGGCGTCATCTCACGCGTGCACGTAGAAGTCGCACAGCTCCGCACGATCTCTGTCGGCGATAAGCTCGCAGGTCGTCACGGTAACAAGGGTGTCATCTCCCGCATTCTTCCAGAAGAAGACATGCCATTCGATGAGAACGGCAACCCTGTAGACATCATTCTCACTCCACTCGGCGTGCCATCCCGTATGAACCTCGGTCAGATTTTGGAACTCCACCTTGGTCTCGCAGCAGAAATGCTCGGTTACCAGGCAGTCGTTCCGTCATTCTCCGGAGCATCAGAACAAGAGATTCGCGAGGAGCTCGCGAAAGCCGGCGTTCGTGAAGATGGTAAGCGCATCCTCTTTGACGGTCGCACAGGCGAAGCCTTCGCTCAGCCTGTTGCCGTGGGATACATGTACATGTTGAAGCTTCACCACATGGTGGAGGACAAGATCCACATGCGCTCTATCGGTCCTTACTCACTTACGACCCAGCAGCCGCTCGGTGGAAAGGCGCAGAACGGAGGTCAGCGTGTTGGAGAAATGGAAGTATGGGCATTCCTCGGCTACGGCGCCGCATACTCTCTCCGTGAAATTCTCACCATCAAATCAGACGACATCCTCGGACGAAGTGCAGCATTCGACGCGATCGTTTCCGGCAAGCGTATTGAAGAGTCGAATACGCCAGCCACGTTTAACGTTCTCGTTCGTCACCTTCGTGGTCTTGGTATTGACATCGAATTTATCGAGCGATCAGGAGGTCTAAAATAAATAAAAATTAATATGAAGAAAAAAGACGTCATTCCCGCAGATTTCGAAGCAGTCGCAATGCGACTCGCTTCTCCTGATCGTGTCGCTGAATGGAGCTGGGGCGAGATCACAAAGCCTGAGACCATCAACTACCGCACACAGCGCCCTGAGAAGAACGGTCTCTTCGATGAGCGCGTATTCGGTCCTGAAAAGGATTACGAATGTTACTGCGGTAAATACCGTGGTATCCGTTTCCGCGGCATCGTGTGTGAGAAGTGTGGTGTTGAGATCACACGCGCAGTCGTTCGCCGTGAACGCATGGGCCACATTGATCTCGCAACTCCGGTCGCACACATTTGGTTCCTTCGTGGAATTCCATCTCGTATCGCACTCGTCTTAGGCCTATCCGCTGCAGAAGTTGAAAAGGTTGTGTACTTCGCTGGATATATCGTTACGTCCGTCGAGGAGCAGGAACGCGCACGCCTCCTCAAAGATCTCGAACAAGAATTCAGCACAAAAAATAAATCAGCTGCAAACGCTGATGTAAAAACTGAGCTCAAGGAAAAGGCTCAGAAAGCGAAGAAAGAGATCGAGTCCATCCGTGAAGGTGTAGTTCTCGACGAAGCTGCATATCACCTCTATGCCGTGAAATACGGAGCAATGTTCCGCGCAGCAATTGGCGCTGAAGCTCTCTACACGATCCTCAAACAGATCAATATTGATACGTTCATCGAACGTTTGAAGAAAGAGTACGCAGAAGCAGGAGCGGCTGAACGCGACAAATTGCGAAAGCGCCTCGGCCTCGCAGAATCCCTCCAGCGCGCAGGTGTCCGCCCAGAGTGGATGTTCATGACACGTCTTCCAGTTGTTCCACCGGCACTCCGCCCCATGGTCGCTCTTGAAGGTGGTCGTCATGCATCTTCCGACCTCAACGACTTGTACCGCCGTGTCATCAACCGAAACAATCGTCTCAAGCGCTTGCAGGCGATTCACGCGCCAGAAGTCATTCTCCGCAACGAAAAGCGCATCCTTCAGGAAGCAGTAGACGCGCTCCTCGACAACTCAATGCGTCGTGGAAGCGGAGTCCTCGGCATCCTCGGTGGTCGCCGTCGCGCTCTGAAGTCTCTCGCTGATTACTTGAAAGGTAAGCACGGATACCTCCGTCAGAACCTTCTCGGTAAACGTGTCGACTACTCAGGTCGCTCGGTCATCGTTGTCGGTCCTAATCTCGCGCTTGATGAGTGTGGTCTTCCAAAGCACATGGTGCTTGAACTCTTCCGACCATTCGTTATTCAGGGACTTCTCGCACAGGAACTCGCATACAACATCCGTGGCGCAGGCCGACTTATCGAAGACGAAGCACCAGAAGTGTGGCCAATTCTTGAAAACGCGATCAAAGACAAATACGTTCTTCTAAACCGCGCGCCTACACTTCACCGCCAGTCAATCCAGGCGTTCCGCCCAGTTCTAATTGAAGGTAACGCTATCCAGGTGCATCCACTCGTATGTCCTGCATACAACGCAGACTTCGACGGAGACGCAATGGCCGTCCACGTGCCGCTCTCAGAAGCTGCACAGAAAGAAGCAGGCATGATCATGTCTGCAAACAAGAACATCTTGAAACCAGGTTCAGGCGATGTTGTCGTTGCATCTAAGCTTCTCGATATCGTCCTCGGCTGCTACTGGATGACAAGGGGAGTCGCAGGTCTTAAAGGAGAGGGAACTGCATTCCCTTCTACAAATGCCGCGATCACCGCGCATGACTTCGGTGTCATCGATCTCCGCGCGAAAGTAAAAGTCCTTCCTGGAGACAGTAAGAAATACGCACACTTCGAAGGTAAGGTTTTCGAGACGACCGTTGGTCGCCTTCTATTCAACTCTGTCCTCCCATCGGATTTTGCGTTCGTCAACGAAGAGATCACGAACAAGCGCATGGGTGCTCTCGTGCAGGAGCTCGTCGTTAAGTACAAGCTCGACGGTATTCCAAAGATCCTCGACAAGATAAAAGGATTCGGATTCCGCTACGCAACACATGCAGGTATCACCTGGTCCATCTCTGACGTTGTTGTTCCAAAAATTAAGGAAGAACTCGTTCAGGCAGGACGTGAAGCAGCTGCGCGCGAACAGGAGAACTTCATGCAAGGTCTTCTTACAGAAGTTGAACGCCGCCGCATGACTGTTGAGATCTGGGGCAAAATGTCGAACGAACTCCGAAAGCACGTTGTCGACACACTCGATGCAACAGGCCCAGTTCACGACATGATCACATCAGGCGCTCGAGGTTCCGTAGTCCAATTACACCAGATGGCCGGTATGAAAGGTCTCATCACAAACCCACGTGGAGAGATCATCGAATTCCCTATCACATCATCCTTGAAAGAAGGTCTTACACCGATCGAGTATTTCATCTCGACTCACGGTGCTCGTAAGGGTCTTGCCGACACCGCGCTCAACACAGCACGTGCCGGTTACCTCACACGCCGCCTCTTCGACGTTGCGCATGACGTAGTGACTCTCGAAGATGACTGTGGCACGAAGGAGGGCATCATCATTGATCGTCCAGGTAAAGAAAATATTGGAGGCAGCTTCGCTGACCGTGTCACAGGACGCGTGCTCGCAGAAGATACTGCAGGCTTCAAGCGCGGAACACTTCTTACACGCGACGATGCGAAGAAGGTGGAGGCAAGCGATGCTACAAAGGCAGTCGTTCGTTCTCCGATCACATGTAAAGTAGCCCGCGGCGTATGTCGCCAGTGCTACGGTATGGATCTCACAACCGGCGAGATGGTAGATGTGGGAGAGGCAGTCGGTGTCATCGCAGCACAAGCTATCGGTGAACCAGGTACTCAGCTCACAATGCGTACATTCCACTCAGGAGGTGTCGCTACAGTGGGTGGAGACATCACAATGGGTCTTCCACGCGTTGAAGAAGTCTTCGAATGCCGTATGCCAAAAGCTCCGGCATCCCTCGCTCGTGTTGCAGGAACGGTTTCTGGCATCAGAAAAGAAGGTCCGGACACTATCCTCACGATCCTTCCTGATGGCGCATCTCTTGCGAAAACAGCTAAGGCCGCAAAGAAAGAGACTGAGTACGTCATTCACCCACTCCGTACGCTTATCGTCAAAGAAGGGAGTCATGTAGAGAAAGGCGACTTCCTCACTGACGGATCTGCAGATCTTGAAGAGCTCTTCCTCCTCGCAGGAAAAGAGGCAGCTCAGGATTACATCATCGGAGAGATCACACGCATCTACGAACTACAGGGAGTTTCAACCGGACGTAAGCACCTCGAAATCATCGTGAAGCAGATGTTCAGCCGTGTATCTGTTTCTCATTCAGGTGACACAGGAGTCTCAGCGGGTGAGATCATCGCAGACTTCGAATTCGAACGCATCAACAAGGTGCAGAAAGAATCCGAAGGTGAAGGAGCGAAATCCAAACAGCTTCTCCTCGGTATCACAGAAGTTTCTCTCACGCGTGCATCCTTCCTCTCAGCAATCTCATTCCAGAACACACCTCGTAAACTCGCAGAAGCAGCAGTTTCCGGTGCGGTGGACCGCCTCATTGGTCTTAAGGAGAACGTTATCATCGGTCGCCTCATTCCAGCAGGTACTGGCTTCAAGGGCAGTAAGAAGCACACAATGATCGCGCAGATGGAAACGGATCTCGCGTCTCAGGCACCGAGAGAGGAAACGGATTCTCAGAAGCAGAAGGAGTCGATGGAGAGATAAGAGGCGACTTTATCCGACGAGCCTCTCTCGGGTCGCTGTCTGCGGCTGCTGCCGCAGCGCTCGGGCTCGGCGCCGCCGCGCCTGTGCAGACCCTCGAAAGGCTCGTCGGTCTAAAGTCTTGGGAGGAGGGCTGGGATAATACAATGCATTCTTTCCTGGAAAGGCGCATAATGTTCACATGTCCGACACTGTAGAGCGAATTAAAGACAAACTTCCCATCGTGGATGTTGTGTCGCAATACGTGAAGCTTGAAAGGAGTGGCACAAATATGCGTGCGCGCTGTCCATTCCACGCGGAGCGCTCGCCGTCTTTTTTCGTCTCGCCTGATCGCGGTACGTATCACTGCTTCGGTTGTAATGTGGGAGGTGACATCTTCTCATTCGTGGAGCAGATTGAAGGACTCGATTTCAAGGGTGCTCTAAAAATCCTCGCTGAGAAAGCGGGGGTCACTATCGAATACGATCGGGGTCGTCCGGAGGAGCGTAACGAAAAAGATAGACTGTTCGAACTACTCGAAGTAGCGACGATATTCTATTCATCGCGTTTGAATGAAGGGGCTAAAAAGTACCTGAAAGAGCGGGGAATTAACGACGAAACGATAAAGGAATTTCGCATCGGATGGGCAGGGGATTCGTGGAGCGAAGCGTCCACCTATTTCCGCGAAAAGAAATTCTCCGAAAGGGAAATCGTCGACGCAGGTCTCGCTAAGAAAGGCGACCGGGGGCTAACGGATAAATTCCGTAATCGCATCATGTTCCCTATCGCAGATTCCGCGGGGCGCATTGTCGGCTTCTCTGGGCGCATCTTTGGGGCAGATGCTTCTCCTGATGCGCCGAAGTACTTAAATAGTCCCGAGACTCCCCTTTTCCATAAATCTAAAATCCTCTACGGTTTCGACAAGGCAAAACAGGCGATGAGGAAGAACATGTGCGCCGTCCTCGTAGAAGGGCAGATGGATCTCCTTGCGTCCCATCAGGCCGGCTGGACGAATACTGTCGCAGTTTCTGGAACAGCGTTTACCGCAGAGCACGGGGCCCTTATACGTCGTATGACGGATAATCTCGTTATAGCGCTCGACCCGGATGAAGCGGGGTTTAAAGCCGCTGCGCGTGCGGCAAGAGCTGCTTTACAAGGAAATCTAAATGTGAAAGTCGCACATTTGCCTCCTGAGCTAGACCCCGCTGATCTTATTCAGAAAGAGGGGAAGGAGGCCTGGAGTAAAGCGATCCGCGAATCCAAAGACATAATTGTTTTCCTCCTTGATGTTCTTGAAAGCCATGCAAAAAATAAAGACGGTTTTCGACGCTCTGTGGAAACAGTCGTCCTTCCGTTTCTCTCTGATGTTTCGAGTCCTATCGCACGTGAAAGTTATCTCCGGGAGATAGCGGGTCGCCTCGGCGTCTCTGAGAGAGCTGTAGGTGAAGCTCTCGCGAAATTACCAACACAAAAAGATGTCGCTGGTGCACCGCAAGAGACCCAGCCAGCCACCACTCTTCATTCTGATCCGAATGCGATGAATAGAGTTAAACAAGCCTTCTCAATTCTTCTGTGGCAAGGGAAACAGCAAAAACCAGATATAGATTTGGCAGCCTTCAAGAAAGAATTCGAAGAAGCCGTAGGCGAAGAGACCTTGAAAGCTCTTCAATCACTCGAGCTGGCTGAGCAAGAATCCCTTCGCTTCTCCGCGGAGAGATTGTATGGCAAAAGTAATGCGATTAAACAAGAAGCGAGCACACTTCTCCGGGTAATCCTGCTCGACAGGCTCTCAATTGAGCACTCCGCGGCGACTGCCGCCCTAAAGGCAGCCGAAGCTCGGGGGGATGACGCTCAGGTGGGTGTGTATATGTCTGTGGTTAAACTGTTGACAGCGCGCATTGCGAAATTGCACACATCAGTGTAAAGTAAGCGGCCTTGTCCTCTAACGTCATTTAAGCAAGGAAATACGAGGAAAAAAGAGGTTTTTCATATAGTTTCCTATCTCTCGAAGGGAGGGCGGATCCTTAACGTGGATGTATGGTGAAGAAAGGAAAAAGCAAAAAAACAGCGACGAAAAAAACTTCAGGGACAAAGAAGGCGTCTAAAGCTGCATCAAAATCGACGCGTGTCAGCAAAGTGACTTCTGGAAAGAAGGCGAAAAATTCTGCCAGCGCGAGCGCAAAGAATGCGGGCTCTCGTGCAAAACAACACGGCAAAGTTGAGAATCTTATAACGCTTGGTCGCGAGCGCGGATACATCACGTACGACGAAATTTTGCGCGAGTTTCCAACGATCGAAGACAACGTGCTTCTTCTCGAAGAGATCTATGATCGTTTCAGCACGGCAGGAATAGACGTCCTCGAAGGAGGAGGAATGCTCGAAGATAATTCTGCAGATACAGTTCTCGAAAAGAAAAAGTTGCAGCACCGCCGATCTGATGCGGGCTTTGATTCCGTGCAGATGTATCTTCGTGAGATCGGTCAGTACCCACTCTTGAATGGTCAGCAGGAGAAAGACCTCGCGAAGCGAATACTCCAGAGCGACGACGAAGCTCGCGGGATTCTTGCTCGCTCCAACCTTCGTCTCGTCGTTTCTATTGCAAAGAAATATGTAAACCGCTCTCCGGACCTCACTCTTCTCGACCTCATTCAGGAAGGGAACCTCGGTCTATTCAAGGCCGTTGATAAATTTGATTACACAAAGGGATACAAATTCTCGACGTACGCAACGTGGTGGATCCGTCAGGCGATCACTCGTGCTCTTGCAGACCAGTCTCGCACAATTCGTATTCCAGTCCACATGGTGGAAACTATCGCTAAGTACAAGCAGAAAGTGCGTGAACTCTCTCAGCATCTTGGCCGCGACCCGCTTCCAGAAGAGATCGCCGCAGAAATGGGTATTGAAGTAGACAAGATCTACACGATTCAGAAGATCAACCAGGACACAGTATCCCTCGAATCTCCTGTTGGTGAGGATGATGACGAACGCTCCACACTCGGAAGCTTTATCGCTGACGATACTATTGCATCCCCAGACCAGGACGCCTCACGCAGAATTCTTGGCGAACAAATGGGTGAGATTCTCGATGAGCTTTCTCCAAAGGAGCGCAAGATTCTAGAAATGAGGAATGGACTAACCGACGAAGGTATCTGCTTCACTCTTGAAGAGGTAGGACGTGAATTCGGCGTCACCCGTGAACGTATCCGTCAGATCGAGGCGAAAGCACTGGAGCGCATCCGCTTCCACGAAAAAGCAAAACAGCTGAGGAGTTACTAAGCTCCTTCCTTAGGAGAGAAGGGAAGGTGGAAAAGAATTTATTCAACCGGAGTCTTTGGCAGGAGCATCTTTAAGGATGTTCGATGTGCGCCGCTCTTTAACGTTTCCGTGCCGCTTATGCCTGTTTCCACAAAACCCCATTTTTTATAAACGCTCCGGGCATTTTCATTGTAGTCGACGACCCATAGTGCAGTATCGTGAGTAGGGTTTAAAACAGTTTGCGCCTGCTTCCATAGTAATGCTCCAATTCCAGTACGTTTCTTATCTGGTAGCACGTGGATGCGTGCAAGTAGATTCTCATCAGGCCCAGTTCTCACGCGACAATACCCGACAATAGTATTTCCATCTTTGGCGACAAATTGATAAAGATTTGCTTCTGGTTTAATCAAATCTTCTCGATGTCTTTGAAGCCCCTCAGAGGTAAATTCCTCCTTGTAACGTTCCTCTATATCTTCCCTCGTAATTCCACGTTCTTCGTTCACGTATGTTGTCAAAAGACTGGCACGCATTAGCTCTTGGATGCCCGGAGCATCGCCAGCAGTTGCTGGGGTAACCGCTATTTGAGGCAATTTCTCTACGCTCTCCATTACTCAATGCTACCGTTCGCATTGCATTTATCCAAATAAATCAAGCGGCCGGGCATGAGTATGTCCGGCCGTATTTGCGTTGCGGCTCCCATCAATTGAGCCGCAGTTCGTCGCCGATAAGGCGGATTTCGGCGGGTGTAATGAGCCCCACATGAGCCACTTCAACAGAGCGCACGGGAGCTACGAGTTCACGCTTCCAGAAGTCCAGAAACCGCAGCAGTTTTGGAAATCGGGGAGCGAGATCGTATTCCTGCCATAAATAAAGCTGAAGAATGCTGGGATGGTCGAGGCGACCGTAGAAAATCTTCGCGGTCGTTAGTCCATAGCCCTCCAGTTGTCGCCGAAAATCGCGAGACGAAGTCATCACCGCCTCCATATTTATTTGGAGCATTCCGAAGCTCCCCAAATCGATGCTATACCTCTCCTTTGACTTTGTTAAGAGAGGGTTCTAGATAACCGTTGTTCGGTCAGTTGTAACGGTCGTTGTTGTCGCAACAGGGGTGGGTGTTTGTGCTGCGGCGATACGATGCTTTGCGAACTCGTCTTCTACTTGGCGTTTTTCGCGCTTGAGGTTCGAAAGATACATTTGGTCACGAATGACGCTTGGAAGAAGAATAAGAAGCGTCACAAGAGCGCCACAAAGAATGGAGCCGATGAGAACGAGGGCGAGGGAAGCGGTGATTTCCCATTGTAGAAAATTCACCGTCACAGTAGTTACGTTTTGAAGGGCAAATATGACTGACAGTCCGCCAACAATAACTCCCAGTATCAAGGAAAATATCATAAAAATATTCGGATGAGCTTTTAATGGTCAGCATTCATGAAGACGTTCCGGGACACGCGCCCCTTACCATTCTTCATGTCATATGTGCATCAAAGCACGGAGCGTATGAACTTCAGATGAATTTTATTTTAAAAAACGAACGGTCGGGGAGCCGAAGCACCCCGACCGCATCGCCTGCGTGTCAGCTAGGTCCGAAAGTCACGGAGGACGTATCCCTCCGCCGTGCCGACCGTCGGCGGCCTTTCGCTCGGAGGCATCGTGAAGATGCTCCTCGAACTCTGCTCGTTCTCCCTCGGCTTGCCGTGGAGCGAAGGCCTCCCATGGTGATCGTCAGGATTTCCACCCTGGCGATCGCTGTTCTTACGCATAGGCGTTTCTCCCTTGTTCACGACCACACCTAATTTGCGGTCGCGTGTCAATGGTACACCTTCACACTAAAATTGGCCAGGTCGTCTTTGGTATACTCCGCGCATGACGAATGCTCATCCAAAAGGTAAATATCCGATCACGCACTGGAGTCATTCCTCTCTGATGTCGTTCCTCCGTAACCCTCTCGCATGGTACAAGCGCTATGTTGAAGGTATATATGACACGCCCTCATCTCCCGCTGGAATTATTGGCCGTGCAGGCCATGTGGCACTCCAACATTTCTATGGTGGTATCGCGAAGGATGGAGCAGTAGAGCTTGGCCTCGAGTATCTTAGAAGCGTCCCGGATTTTGAGATAAATTTTGGCGTTGCAAAGACAAAGCGCGACAAAAAGAAGAAGCGTCTCTCTATGGAGCGCGATTACTTGCAGGCAGTATCTTTTTATCTTGAGAAGCCGCCTAAGTACGATGTCCTCGGGATTGAAGTGAAAGCGATGGCAAAAGTGGAAGGGTTACCGATTCCCATCAAGGCAGTGTCGGATCTCGTGGTGCGTTCAAAAATAGATCCGAAAGCACTCGATGTTGTAGACCACAAATTCGTGGATTCTTTTAGCTCTCTCAGGGGGCAAAAAACGCTCTTCGTTATTCAAGCGCTTTTTAATTACTACACTGTAAGAGAGAAATATGGAAAGGAAGTGCGCCGATTCATTCTCCATGAATGCAAAAAACGCAGGAACGCCGACGGTAGCGCACAGATGAGGAGATACGTCATCAACTTTGATGAGAGCAGTGAAGATATTGCTGTTTTTCACCGACTTCTGAAGGATGCAACCGCCGAAATTACTCGGAAGAGGTTATACCTTCCGAATCCTTCAGATATGTTCGAAGGAGAGAATTCCTTTGATATCTATCGTCTGGGTCTCATCGAAGACGAGTCTGGCAATTGATTTTTAGAGGGCAGCGTCGATCAAGTTCTTAACCGTATTGTACTGCTGCGCGCCCTGAATTGCCGTCTGGTTCTTGCCGACAATCATGATGGAATGCGGCGTACCATTGCCTCCCGCATCGAATGCTTCGTTCAAATCGGTTTCAACTTTGCTGGCGTATTTACTTGTCGCAAGACACTCCTCAAATTGAGCGACGTCTAGCCCAAGTTCCGATGCGATGTCTGACAACTGGCCAGCGTCTGTCGTACTGCGTGGTGTTTTTTCGGCATAGTACGGCTTACCGTCAGCACCCGTAGGGACTGGGGATGGCGTGTTGTATACGCCGATGTCGAGGGAGTTGTTTGACTTGGTTGCTGCGTACACCATGTCAGTGTACTCCCAGAAGATGTCATTTCCGCCCTGTTCTGCGGCGCACTCAAGCGCTTCAGCTTCTTTTGGCGCTTTCGGATGGAGCTGAGCGAGTGGGAAATGACGGTAGACCCACGCAACCTCGTTCGGGCTGTACTCGCTCACAATCTGCTGCAGGGTCTGATGGAAGCTCTTACAGAAAGGGCATTCAGTGTCGGAGTACTCAACGATGACAACTTTTGCATCCTTGTCTCCGCGAATATGATCGTCGTTTTGCACAGTGCGGACTTTTTTCACCACCTCACTTCCATTTGATGTTCCTGGGGCCGCTGGTCCACCCGCATTTGAGAAATACACAGCGCCTGCGATAAGAGCACCGGCGATTACTATTGCCATTGGAATGCCCATTGAAGATCGTGATGAGTCCATACTGTAAGAATTAATTCTAAATGTATGGCGAGTATACCATAACGAAAAAAGCGGCTCTTAGCCGCTTTAAAATTACCTGCTACGAACCTTAAGTTTCGTCTGTTTTTTCTTGTTTATCTTAGGAAGCCGGATCATGAGGATGCCGTGCTTCTCGCTAGCCTCCGCCATATCTACGTCTACCTCTTCGGGAAGGAGAATGGTACGTGAAAATGACCCCCAATAGAGCTCGCGCTGGAAATAATGCTCCTCTTGAACCTCTCTCTCATCTTCTCGTTGGCCACTTATAGTCAACATCTCCCTTGTGAGAGAAATATCTATAGAAGTAGGGTGTACGCCGGCAACGAGTGCCTTTACTACGATCGCGTCAGGGGTTTGATATACGTCTACCGCAAGTTCTCCCGCAGGTTCATCGCTCACTGGAGCTGCGTGCTCTTCGCGTCGAATGATATGTGCATGACGTTCTTCTCCTTCTCCCTCAAATACGGCTCTCGCAGACTTTGGTTCATCAAAATAGTCGTCGTATTTCTCATCAGTGCCGATGAGTCGTGAGAAAAAAGATGGTTTCTTTTGCATAGTGAATTAAAAATGTCTCTTTACCAGCGGATGGATTCGCTTAATGTATTCTAGCACGGCCAGAAGCACGATAAGTCCGATCCACACACATCCGAACGTCCAAAGTAGGCGTTCTTCTGCGGTATTCAGTATAAGAAAGTTGAAAGCGCTATGCAAAACACCGGCGAGGATAACTCCGGCGAACGTGAAGAGCCTTCGTTTCCGTTTAGATTTATAAAATGCGAGTCCGATAGCAACGCCGATGACTGCTGAAGAGAGAACATGAAGAAGCATTGCTCCGACGAATCGCAGATTTCCAGTCATAAGGGTCTGCGTGAAGGTTTCTCCGGAAAGTGGTGAGAGTAAAAAGAGCGCATTCTCTGCCGCCGCAAAGCCGAGAGCAACTGTCACCATATAAATGACAGGGTCTATGGGTTCGTCATCTTCGCGGCGGCCGAGGACCGTGATTCTGGCCGCAAAATACTTCAATATTTCTTCAATAAACGACCATACCGTAAAGACGATCGTCGTACTTACAAGGAATCCTGCCGCAAACTGTTGAATGGGAATGGTAACTCCTACCGTCACCATGCCTGCGAGAAATGCGAACGCAAGAAGTCGCTTCGGCTCGGGGTGTTTTCTATCTTCACGCAGCCAAAACCATAGCCACGCGAGAGCAGGGAACACGCCGCCCGCGGTCGCCCAAAGGATTGCTGGAAATTCCCCCATTCCCGCTATTGTCGCACATCTCTAGCGTCTACGACGCGCTCCTTGTGTACTTCAGTTTGCAGGCCACTTAGCAACCATGATGAGGTCAGCATCTTTCCACGGTAGTTCTTTCCAAATTGCTTCTGTCACGAACGGCATGAATGGGTGGAGTAGTCGAAGAGACATATCGAGAATCTCTGTGAGAGCACGTTTGCGGGATTCAGCCGCTTCACCGCCATCTTTAATGATCGGTTTAGACTCCTCAAGAATTTCATCGGCAAATCGGTGCCAGAGGTAGTGATAGATCTTATCTCCAGCGAGATCCAATCGAAATGCATCAATATTATCCGATACCTCTTTCGCCACGGCTCGCGCCTCATCCAAGAGCTTCTCGTCGGGCGCAGTGAGGTGGGACCTCACTGCAAGGTCCATGTCGGCGGTGCTTTCGAGGACGAAGCGGGTAATGTTCCAGACTTTATTCGCAAAATGTTTGTACCCGCGCACTTTATCCTCCGACAATTTCACGTCATTTCCAGGTGCTGCGCCGATGATAAGGGAGAGGCGAGTGGCGTCTGCTCCGTATTTTTCGATCATGTCCAAGGGGTCAATGATGTTACCGAGAGACTTCGACATTTTTCTTCCTTGCCCATCGCGCACGAGGCCATGAAGGTATACCTGCTTGAACGGCACTTCACCGACCAGGAAACCACTCATGAGGATCATGCGTGCAACCCAGAAGAAAAGAATGTCGTACCCAGTCTCGAGCACGCTCGTCGGGTGATACGTTTTCAAATCAGCGGTCTTTTCCGGCCAGCCAAGCGTGGAGAATGTCCAAAGTCCGGATGAAAACCAAGTGTCGAGTACGTCTGGGTCTTGCTCCCATCCTGCGCCCGGCGAAGTAACGCCCACTTTAATTTCATCACCTTTATACCAAACAGGAATTCGGTGTCCGAACCAAATCTGACGCGAGATGCACCAATCGCGAAGATTATCGATCCAGTGGTAGTAGATCTTCTCGAATCTTTCTGGATTTATTTTTGTTGCGCCACTTTCAACGGCTTCTCGCATCGCCTCCTTTAGAGTCCGCTCTTTTCCGTCAGGAAATTTTGCCTTTTTGTTCACCATCACAAACCACTGCTTCTTTATCTGCGGTTCAATGAGTCCGCCACCGCGGCTATTTGTTGCGACGTTGTGGACATACTTTTCATCCACTTTCACGATAAGTCCCTTCGCTTTTAGTTTTTCGACGATAAGAGGGCGTGCCTTTTTGATGTGCTGACCCGCAAGTTCGCCTGCGATAGGAAGGAGAATGCCGCGTTCATCTATGACTGGCTCAATATCAAGTTTGTGTCTCTGTGCTATCTCAAAGTCGACGACTGAGTGTGCCGGAGTTATCGTCATGACGCCAGAGCCCACCTCCATATCCGCAGCCTCGTCTTTAATGACGGTTGCCTTGATCGGGCCGTTGATCCACTCAAGATCTATCTGCTGTCTGTGTTTGTACTCCGCGTATCGTTTGTCGTCCGGATGCATCACGACGTACTTGTCACCGAATTTTGTTTCTGGACGCACCGTACCGATCACGAACGGACCATACTGAAAGTAGTAGAAGGGATCTGTCTGTTCAACATATTCCATTTCATCGTCCGAAACTGTCGTCTGTAATTTTGGATCCCAATTTACGATTCGGTTACCGCGTTCAATTAGGCCTGCATCATACATGCGGATGAATGCTTCCATGACCGCCTTGTAACGCATCTCATCCATCGTGTAAGCGTATCGGCTCCAATCGAGAGAAGAGCCCATCTTTTTGGTTTGATTGATGATCGTCGCTTTTGATTCGTCTGTGAACGCGTCGATTCGTTTCAATAATTCCTCGCGACCGATATCATGTCGTGTTTTCTTTTCCTTCTTATACATTTCTGCCTCCACTTTTGCTTGCGTCGCAATCGCGGCCGAGTCTGTGCCAGGAATCCAAAGCGTCTTGTATCCGCGCATGCGGTGATAGCGAATGAGGATATCTTCAATCGCAAGCATTGCGGCGTGTCCCATGTGAAGCGTTCCGGTGACGTTCGGTGGTGGAAGTACTATTGAATACGGCTCGGCGTCTGCTTTTGTCACCCCCTTCTCAACGCAGGTATCAGGATTCGTGTAGCCACTCCTCTCCCATGCCTCGAGCATCTCCGGTTCGCGGCTCTTGGGGTCGTATGGCTTAAGGAATATTTCTGGCGCCTTAAAAGGTTCCATATCGCGCCATCGTATCAGGGTTTCGTGCCTTGAAAAAGCTGCGATATAGTTCTCGTATGGATGGAATTCCAAGTGGGCGGAAAGCATCTCTAGAATGGGATCAAAGAGGCGATGCGGTAGCGTATGAGGAGGTACCGGAAGAAGTGAGAGAGCTATGCATGGACGTATTGATGAAACAACCTTCTGTCTATACTCCTTTGCGTTTTAGAAAAGTCGACTACGGTAATGAAGTGGTTGAATACATCGGAATTTTCGAACCGGACGGAGCAGATATTATTCCTCCGAATTCTCATGACCAAAATACGCTTGTCGTGAGTGTCCGGGTTGAAAAGGGGAAGGTGGAAAGTGCAAGAATTCGGAGCAGGCCTCTGTGGTACAGAGAATAGCGAATGCGATGCATGGTAAAATGAGAGCATGTCGATGGAAGACGGACCGGGCGGTAAACCGGATTCGAGATTGCGCATTAAACACCGTGAACCCGCAAAACAACCTGAAGAACCTCGGTTGCGCATTAGCCCGAGTTTTTATAAGCAACCCGCACTTCCTAAACCGGAGCCACGATTACTCATCAAATACCACCCAAGATCTGCCGAAAATAAAGAATCAGGTGACGAAGAATCTCCGCTTTTAACAAGAGATATTGAATTCGGCGATTTCGGCGCGGGGATCGGAGACTTGAATACAGATGGATTCGAAGCGCGACTCAGCGGATTTAACGATCCGGAGCAGGACGCTTTCGCAATAAGCGCGGATAGGAAAGTGTTTGCCGTGGCAGATGGCCTTGGTGGCGCTGGCGCAGGATCGCCGGAAATAACGGCCGCGTGGTCCCGTGCAGTCGCAGAGGCCGTAGCTGCGCACGGGAATATCGCATCGCTCACCGATGAGAAAGTCTTTAATGAGTTTGCTGCAAATGTAAAAAAGGAATTGGAGCGCAAAGGTCTAAGTTTCGAGAGTAAGTCTCGCGTGCGCAGTAGAGTATCGGGGACGAAAACTACCCTCTCTGCAGTCGAAAGAATCGGAAGGGAAGAATTCTCAGTATTCATCATGGGTGATTCACCTGTGTATGTGATCGATGCCAAGAATAAGCGCATTATTCGATCGTATGGAGAAGATTTCGCGAGCGGGGGCGGCGACTCTCCTATGAGAGAGAACGTGATTGGTATGAATCAGGATGGGAGCTTGATTCCGTTGAACGAGGAGAATCGCCACTCGATTATCAATGAGAAAATTACGGTCAAGCCGGGTGAATTGTTGGTTATAGGGTCTGATTACCTGAGTAAGAATGAAGGCATGTTAGGCGAGCACATCGGTCTAAGTCCGGAGGATTTTCATGCACTCGCAACCCGTAAGGACGGTCATGAAAAAGATGACGCGACAATGATCGTGATTGATCCGGAGAAATTGGAGTGGAAAGAATAAGGTCGGCCATTTTCGTGCAATACTTTCGAGTATGACCGAGCATCATTTGCATAAGCGCAAACGCATATCGCGCGGGCTGGAGCCGTTTCCGGCCCGGACTCTGTGGCTGAGGCTTCTGGATCGCACAGTACTTTTTGTGGGTATCGCGGGACCCCTCATGACAATCCCACAGATAGTAAAAATATTTGCGTATCAGGACGCTGCTGGCGTTTCGGTCATATCTTGGGCGACATTTGCTGTCTTTGATATACCGTGGATCTTGTACGGACTCTCTCACAACGATCGTCCGATTCTGATTACGTATACTCTATGGCTCATCATGAATAGTATCGTCGTTGTCGGCGCGCTGATGTACGGGAACGGTCTTTTGTAATTTATTCTCCAAGAACAAGAGATCCGTTTGCGCGGAGGGAATCGCGATCCGCAAATTCTTTTTTGAGAGCGTGGAAATAGCCGGCGAGCGCGATCATAACGGCATTGTCGGTCGCAAATTGGGGAGGGGAGACGAGGACCTTTCCCTTTGCGGAATGCTCTAACATCTTTTTTGCAAACTCCGCTTTGATATGGGTGTTAGCAGACACGCCGCCGCCTAAAATTATTGTCTCGGCGCCGTACTCTTCCGCGGCTTTAGATGTCTTTCCTATTAGGACATCGGCGGCGGCGTCCTCAAACTCGCGTGCGATTTCCTTTTTCAAGTCATCCGAAACCGGTGTATTTTTTTCTACCATCCGAAGCACTGCCGTTTTTAATCCCGCGAACGAAAAATCATAATCCGCGCTGTCCATCATCGGCCGCGGTAGGGTAATGCGATGAGATGTCATCTCATCGCTCTCCATTCCTGACTCTTGATTCTTGTTTCTTGCCTCCGCAGCCAATCGGCTGATATGCGGGCCGCCCGGGTATGGAAGTCCGATCATTCGAGCCACTTTATCGAACGCTTCACCCACAGCGTCGTCTCGTGTCTCGCCGATGATTTTGTAGTGCATCCACTCACGCATGAGGATAAGCTCGGTGTGTCCGCCGGAAATAAGTAGGGCGAGTGCGGGAAAACTCACATCGTGCATTTTTTGCTCCTCGGTGTGTTCCATCATGGATACGATGATATGGCCCTCCATATGATTCGTTGCGACAATAGGCACATTCCATGCAAGTGAAAGTGCCCGCGCAAAATTAACCCCGACCCAAAGAGCGGGCTCAAGTCCCGGACCGTACGTCACCGCGATAGCATCAATGTTTGGTTTTGCGTGCGTTTTGAGAAAAGGAATGAGGAGTGCACCGAGATCAATATTCTGCTCCAGAAGCGCATGTAATTCTTCTTCAGGTACGGAAACGTCTGCACTCTTCAGTTCTCCCGCTTCCTTCAGTGCGAGCTCAAGCATCGGAACACTATTCTTTTGGTGCTCACGCTTCGCAAGATTAGGGAATACACCCCCGTATTTTGCGTGCATGGCGGCTTGTGTTGCGAGCGCGTTCCCCAGCACTCGAGATTTGAAATTCGCACCAAAATCGCCCTCTGCCTCAATGAGGCAAACGGCGGTCTCATCACAAGAAGTTTCTATTCCGAGAATTTTCATGTATCGGATACTACGGCATCTCGTTAATGCCACTTACTTTTACACCTTTTTCTATTTCGCCCGCTTTCTTGAGCTGTTGAACAAAGTCGAGCATTAGACGTGCAGTATCCTTGCCGATTCGTGATGTGTAGATCTTTTTATCTTTTTCGCTTATGAAGATTACTACACCTCGATGTTCGTCAGTGAACGAGTCGTTGACATACCTCATGTCTGACAGATCTTTAAATGCGAATACAACAAATGGAGTGTCGGGTAGGGTAAATGTATCTTCAAATACATCAGGCACCCAGGAAAGATTCTTTCTCTCTCTTTTTTTATTGAACCTTATTTTATCGAGAGCCATATATACAGCCTACTAAGTAAGAAATATGACTGGTGCGCGATGGGGGGATCGAACCCTCGGCCTACCCCACGTCAAGGGGTCGCTCTACCACTGAGCTAATCGCGCCCTACTCCGCTCCGGCATAAGCCGGAGCTACGAAGGGTAAGCATACCAAGACGCGTTACTCACCCTTAGTGATTCGCAGAATAGCTTGTTTTTTCGTACTATTCAACCAATGGAGACGATACGACTTTCGGAGGTGGGTCCTGAGGTTGCGGCGATAAAAGCAGCAGCCGTCCTACGTGCTGGAGGTGTCATCTTGTATCCGACCGACACTCTGTATGGGCTTGGGGCAGATGCGCTTTCTGATGAAGCTTTGCTCAAGGTACAAAAGATAAAAGGACGCGACGAGAAGAAGCCAGTGCATGCGATTGTCGCAGATATAGAAATGGCGGGAACGTACGGGGTTTTAAATGATGCAGGTCTCGCGCTTGCTCGCGCATTTTGGCCAGGTCCACTAACGCTTATCCTTAAAAAGAAGCCAGGTACCAGTACGGGCATTGCACGTGGGCTCGATACATTTGGTGTTCGTGTACCAAAAAACGATTTTTGTCTCGAGCTTGCACAGGAATTCGGGAAACCGTTCACGACGACGAGCGCCAACAAAAGTGGAGAGGAATCTAAGCTCTCGGTTCCTGAAATTGTTACGCAATTAGGAACGGCGTCAGAAAACATAGACCTCATTATTGATGCAGAGGAATTGCCTCCATCTCTACCCTCAACGATTGTTGATGTGCACTCCTCGAATTCCGTCATACTCCGAGAAGGAGCGATCTCATCCGAAACAATCAAGGATGTATCGTAGGTACATATTGTTTTTTCAAAACGAGTAGGCTATGGTCAGGGGAGAAGACAGCGAACGGGTTCGCATGTCATGAGGAGAACTCGATGGCTTTCGTTGCAATTGATTGGCCCTCCAACCTGCAGACCCGCGCCGAGCGAGAAGCTCGATCAAAGGGGCTCTATGAGGCGGTTCAGGCGGATCTCGAAGCGTCCCATCCGGGGGAATATGTCATATTCCACGCAGTGACCGGCGAACATCTGGTCGACGACAAGGCGGCGGCTCTCTACGGTAAAGCCGACGAGAAGTGGGGTAAGGACGCCCCCACCTTATGTATGAGGGTGCGTAGTCGCACCTAGATCTTCAGCGCAAGAGAACATGGGGGTACAGGCTTTCGCTTGCACCCCCTCTCTGTATCTACCCGAACAGTTTTTCGACGCACTTGTTATTGAGTGTCCCTCGTATTCTCCCCAAAAGGCGTTAGAATTGCGGCATATCATTTTATTACAGAACACATGAAAAATTTCAGTACGAATACCTGGATTATTATTGGAGTCGCAGTTGTCGTTCTTGTCGGAGGCGCTTGGTGGCTCATGGCTCGAGACACCGCGGAGAATGAAAATAATGACGCTGAAACAAATACTGAAGAAGAGATCGAAGATTCAGATGCTGCTTCCGCTCCAATCGACACCACAACAGTAAATACGACAGTCTCAAACGATGCTTCTATTTCTGTTGCCGATCAAAGCGCAGGGACGACCGTGTCTGTTTCTTCCGTAACATTTGCAGAAATCGGTTGGATCGCCATTCGTGATGACCGTGGTTGGACACTCGGTGCAAGTCGTTTTCCTGCTGGAACACATTCGAACGTAAAGGTTGAGTTGCTTCGCGGAACAACCGCGGGGGAAAGGTACCAGGTACTTCTATACGTAGACGACGGAGATGGCGCATTTGATCTCGACAATGAAATTCTCGTAACAAAGAGCGATGGCAGTGTCGCCGGCGCGATGTTTACGGCTAAGTAAAAACCGCGAAAATCCCCACCCGCACTTGTCAAATCCCAATAAGTGGGTATAATCAGGCATGGGTGTCAAAATCATCAAAGAAGGATTCACCTTCGACGACGTACTTATCCGGCCTGCTGCAAGCAGAATGGAGCCTTCCGAGGCGTCGCTTAAAACTGTCATTGCCGGGGTAGAGCTCTCTGTCCCGTTCCTTTCTGCTGCCATGGATCGCGTGACAGAGCCTGCTATGGCAATAGCTCTAGGGAAACTTGGCGGCTTAGGAGTACTCCATCGCAACGTCTCCGTGGAAGATCAGGTCAAGATGGTTCGCGAAGTAAAAAGCGCGGGCGTTAAAGTCGCGGCTGCCTGTGGTCCTTTTGCAGTTGACCGAGCGAAGGCTCTCGATGACGCAGAATGTGACGTCATCGTTATCGATTGCGCACACGGTCATAATTTAAATGTTGTAGAAAGTGCAAAGAAAATAAAGCAAAGTCTCAAGCACGCAAAAATGATATTCGGTAACATCGCAACCGCAGAAGCTGCGAAAGCTGCGTGCGCATTCGCCGATGCTATTAAAGTTGGTGTGGGTCCTGGCTCCATTTGTACGACACGCATCATCTCGGGTGTTGGCGTCCCTCAGCTTTCAGCGATCCTTGATGTCGTCTCGGTCGCCGCGAAGAAAAAAGTTCCTGTAATTGCTGACGGAGGAATCCGCACGTCAGGAGATATCGCAAAGGCGCTTGCCGCTGGAGCTTCCGCAGTCATGATTGGAAACCTGCTCGCCGGAACTGACGAAGCGCCAGGAAAAGTGGTAGAAAAGGACGGAAGAAAATTCAAGGAATATCGTGGCATGGGATCTGCTTCGGTTATAAAGAGCGCTGCTGGCCAGGAGCGTTATTTCACTCATGGAAGAAAAGCGGTCGCAGAGGGAGTTGAAGCTCTCGTCTCATACAAAGGACCCGTTATCGAAGTCATCGCATCCCTCGCGTCCGGTCTACAGGTAGGCATGGGATATGCAGGCGCGAAGACTATTCCTGAGTTCCACAAGAAAGCAGAATTCATTCGTATCACACACGCATCAATTGCAGAAGGAAAGCCTCATTCGCTCGCACACATTCATTCACAGGAATAATTTCGATTTTTTGGGCACGGTTCCGAGAAGAGAAGTAGTGCGCGAATATGATGAAGCTACGTGATGTATCAGTCTCAGCAGTCCTTCTCACGGGCGCGGTTGTTTTCATGTCCCAAACTCCGCTATCTCTGCCGGAGCGTACAGAAATGGAATATCGTCGTCCTCCCGTTTCTTTCACGCCGCAAAGAAATGCGACGATACTTTTTGGTGGGGATTTGATGTTTGACCGAAGTGTCAGACAAGTGATGGAGCGCGAGGGCGCGGATTTTATTTTCTCTTGCATGACTGAGACTCTGGAAGAGCCCGATCTTGTTGTTGCAAACCTTGAAGGCCCCATCACTGAATATCCCTCTATGTCAGTCGGAAGTGTCATTGGTTCTCCGCAAAACTTTACATTCACATTCCCGACCGAAACCGCCTCCATGCTAGCGCGTCACAACATCTCTCTAGTGAATCTGGGAAATAATCACATACGAAATTTCGGCAGCGAAGGGGTTGTGCAGACAAAACGGTTTCTTGATGAGGCCAATGTCCGTTATTTCGGGACACCGGATGTGCCTGAGCATGAGCGAGTTGCCGAGCTAGAGATAGGAGGTATTCCATTTTCTTTTGTAAATTGGAGCGATTGGACTAGTGAGGATGTTGAGTCGGTTATAGCAGAGATCAAGAAAGCGGCTGAAAGCGATAGAGTGACCGTTGTGTACACACATTGGGGAGAGGAATACATAGAACCGACACCACGTGTTAAAGATCTTGCGCGCGCCTTTGTAGATGCAGGGGCGGAGATAGTGATCGGATCGCACCCACATGTCGTTCAGGAACATGAGATGTACCACGGGAAGTACGTGTACTATTCCTTGGGAAATTTTGTATTTGATCAGTACTGGAATGATGAGGTCAGTACCGGACTTTTACTTAAAGTCACTTTTTCAAAAGACGGCGTGAGTGGAGTAAGGGAAATCCCGATCAAACTCGGGCGTGATCGAAGGACGTGCCTTCTATAATTCTCCGTTTTTTATTGCCCTGCGGACTTTTGCGGCGAGCGCATTGAAATAATGCACGTTGTGCATGGTCGCCAATTTCATGCCGCTTAATTCTCGCGCGCGGAGTAGATGTGCGATGTAACTGCGTGAGTATGATGCACACACGTCGCACGTACACGTTTTATCAATCGCGCCCGTGTCTTTAAGAAATGTCGGTTTTCGGAGGTCCAGTCTTCCCTTTGAAGTAAAAAGTATTCCACGGCGTGCGTAATGCGTGGGCGCTATGCAATCAAACGTATCCATCCCGCTCTCAGCGAGAATTTCGAAATCCTCCGGGTGTCCGATACCAAGCGCATGACGTGGTTTTCCTTCTGGTAATATGTCTACCGCCCACCCCATTAACTTTCCCATTCCGAGCTTGTCGTAGCCGTATTCACCGCCAATTGCAAAACCTTCAAAAGGAAGCGCTCCGATCACCGTCGCGCTTTCTTCTCGTAGGTCGCGATGCGATCCTCCTTGTACTATGCCGTACATTGCTTGCGCATTGGACCGTCTTGCGTCGAGGGACTTCTTTGCCCAACGATGCGTTTTTTCAAGAGAGGTGTGCATGTATTCTTTTGTTGCAGAAGGGGACGGGCATTCATCGAATGCGAGGATGATGTCGGCGCCGAGCGCTTCCTGAATGTGTATGGATTCCTTTGGGCCAAGAAAGAGTTCTTTGCCATCGATAGGGGAGCGGAAATGAACACCATCATCAGTGATCTTTAAATGGACTGGCTGCATATCCCTCTCCACCATTTTTCCGGTCGGCGTCTTAAGGATCTTCCCGATGCCGTGGTCTTTTCCAAACCCAAGGCTATATACCTGGAAACCGCCGGAATCTGTCATCATCGGCTTTTTCCAATTCATAAACTTATGCAGCCCACCGGCTTTTTTGACAATTTTTTCGCCAGGCGCGAGGTGTAAGTGATACGTATTCGCAATGAGCGCAGGTGTACCTGCTTCTTCAACTTCTTCGCTATCGAGCATCCGTACAGTGGCATGTGTAGCGACAGTAATGAATGCGGGTGTTTCGATCTCGCCGTGAGGCGTAGAAATAACGCCAAGTCGCGCCCGACTCTTCTTCGATTTCTTCAATATCTTGAACCCAAACGATTTCATCGGGACAGCATACCTGAACTTATCCGTAATCAGAAACAGAATAGTACGATTGCTAAATGACCGAAAAATACGTACTATGCCTCAGATTGCGGGATCGTCTAATGGTAGGACTACTGCCTCTGGAGCAGTGTATCTTGGTTCGAATCCAAGTCCCGCAGCCACCACATGCTAAGTCAGGTGACTGACATGCATCAGGTCTCTATTCCGAAAAGGCATACCCGCTGAGTGCGGCATTCAAGACAGAAAAGTCGCCCCGAAATGGGCGACTTTTCTGTTATTCGAGCGTTATCTTTTTATCCTTCAGAAACAGTTTGCTTTGGAGGCATCCGAGCAATTCGCGCTTCTCTATAAGAGTTCCTTCTCTCAATAAGTACTTTGTGTAATTTCGTACATCCACATCAATAGCTATTTTGTCCTGCTTGTGTCCGAGCACACCTGATCTAAATTTGTTGAAGCGTTTTATCTCATCTTCGATTCTTGTTCTTACCCCAAGCTCGTCTAAGTTTACTGTATCCATTAATCCGATGAGTTCTTCAATCAGACTCGGCTCGTTTATCGGAGAATTCTTGCAGTCTATGTTTCGTGCCTTTGTGCAGAAGTAATACACGTGTCGATTCACGCCGCCATCTTTCAGTTTTTTGAATTTTTCGTCGGCTGATATCCCTGATCCACAGTGTCCGCATCGTATGAGTCTCGTAAAGGCGAACTCTTTGCTCTCAGTCTTTGGTATGTAGTTCGCATTCAGCGTCATCTGTACTTTCATGAACAATTCTTTATCTATAATCGGCACATGTTTTCCTGTGTACCACTGTCCAGCACCTACTGGGTATTCAAAGTCTCCGTAGTAGAACGGATTCCGTAAAATGATGTAAACATTTGCAAGCACAAGTGGTTTACCACGATGCGTCTTGAAGTCGATCTCTTTCAACCATCGGTATAATTTACGTCCGCTCCATTGTTCGTGTGCAACTTTCTCGAACATTTGCTTGATGACAGGCCCACGTTTTGGATCGATTCTGCACTGGCATTTTTTGTCGACATGTTTTTCGTTCAAGTATCCTGTCGGTGCAACTCCGGGTCTCCATCCCATTTCACATCTAGTGCGAAGTCCACGCTTCACATTTACTGCTTTGTTATCGTTCTCAAGTTTCGCCTGACTCCCCAGAATCATCAGAAGGAATTTCTCATTCGGGTTGTTGGTGAACTTCTGCCCATACGTGCGTATCTCGTGCAGGAGTTTCTGATCCATCAGATCTACGACCGACCCCAAATCTCCAGCATTTCTACTTAATCTATCTGGTGCCCATGTGAGTATTGCGTTGAATTTCTTCGAGCGTATATCCTCGATCATTTGGTTGTACACAGGGCGTTGCCCAACCTCCTTTGAAGAGTGGGCCTCTCGTTTTATCTCGACAATATGCAGATGCTCTCGTTCAGCCAGTACCTGCATTTCCTTTACTTGCGACTCTATTGAAAGCGCTTGCTTATCCTCCGCTTCGGTACTCTTACGGGCATAGAGGCAGTAGCGTAAAGCCTCTTGTGGTTGTGTTTTTTCCATATACCACAAGAGATGACGCGATGGCCCTTAGGAGTCTAGGACGCATCAGTTGGTAACTGGGTGCCCAAATACCCCCCATGGGGTAGGTTTTTTCTTTATGAATTCCAGCTATACTATTCAGTAATGACCTCTTGGTTTTCAATAATCGGAAAAGTGCTGCTTATCTTTGGACTTGTAGCCTTTTTGTCCCTTGGCATTTTTAGCGTGTCGAGTTCGACCATGAGCACGATGAACAGCAACGCAAACTGTCCTTTCGGTGGTCACTCAATAGTTATCTGTAAGATGAATCCGATGGAACATATAGAGGAGTGGCAGAGCATGTTCACGATGCTACCAGCTCAAGACCTACTTTCGCTCCTTTTTGCACTCTTTGCACTTCTCGCTATAAGCAAACTTAGATTCTGGAGTAAATTTTCAACACCTGAACCACCCCTTTTGCTTTCAAAGAATCAATACGCTCTTACAAACAGTTTTCGGATATTTGATCCGCTTAAGGAGGCGTTTTCAAGCGGAATTTTAAATCCCAAGATTTTCTAAATAGTGTTTCTTTCTGTTAGGCAGTGCTTATCGGGCGCTGGCTTTATTAATTTAATTTTATTCTATGGAAGAAACAACACAACCACAACCAAAAACGCTTCTCACCATGCCAGTTGCAGTAATCATTGCCGGAGCACTTATTGCCGGTGCAGTTATCTACAGCGGCAGCAAAACAGAGAGCCGAGAAGCGGCTAACAATCCGCAACAGCAGGTCGCCGCACAACAGACCGGTGATCTCGAGGCAATGAAACCGGTGTCAAAAGAAGATCATATACGAGGTAATCCGGATGCGCCGGTAAAGATTGTCGAATACTCGGACACCGAGTGCCCATTCTGCAAACGATTCCACCCGACCCTGCAACAGGTCATGGATGAATACGGCAAGAGCGGCAAAGTCGCGTGGGTATATCGGCACTTTCCACTCGATCAACTACACTCGAAAGCCCGCAAGGAATCAGAGGCAACGGAATGTGCGGCGGAGCTTGGAGGCAATGATAAGTTCTGGGCGTACTTGGATCGGCTTATGGAAGTCACTCCGGCAAACAATGGACTCGATCCGGCCGAGCTTCCGAAGATCGCACAGTATGTCGGTCTTGATACAGCCAAGTTCAATGAATGCCTCTCAAGCGGTAAGTACGCAAAGAAAATTGAGGAGCACGTGCAGAATGCAGTCGCTACCGGCGGCAACGGTACGCCGTGGAGCATTGTCGTAGGATCGAACGGCAAGAAGTATCCGCTCTCTGGAGCACAACCGTACACGGCAGTAAAACAGCTCATTGATTCTGCTCTCGCTGGCAAGTAACGAGTATGCAAGCCTTACTCAGCGTATTAAAAACGAGACGTTCACTGCTCATTGCGGTATGTGTGGCCGTATTCGTTTTTGCGCTCGCAGTGTGGCTACCCAATTTGCAGCTTCTAGCTACATTTTGGACTGATTCCGACGTGTCCATTACCGACAAGGTTGCATTGTCATTGAAGCTCATTCCCTCAATCGCGACTAACTTCACCCTTCTCTCTGCCCTTTATACCGTTGTGATCGCGGTGCTCGCCGGAATCAATGCGGCACTTATCACCGAACTGATCCGGACACGACGGATGGCAGTAGACGGAGTAGCTGCCGGTGGAGCAGGAATCATCGCAGGAGCGCTTGGTATCGGTTGTGCCGCATGTGGTTCGCTGATTATTACCGCGCTAGTCGGAACAAGCGTGGGAGCAACTCTAGTCGCTTTCTTACCGCTTGGAGACAATGAGTTCGGACTTATCGGCGTCGGCTTACTCGGCTATTCTATGTATCTCTTGACGAAGCAAATTAACAAAACAACGTGTGAAATAACAATATGAAAATGAAAAGTACCTATATCTGGCTCGGCGTGGGTGTTGTAATTATTGGCGCTCTGTTCATTTCCGCAAAGTTTCTTGATAAGACTCCCGCTCCCGCAGTATCGGGTCCTGAAACAACAAACATACTGGCGGTAGTGGCAGATGACCACATGAAAGGAAATCCGGACGCGAAAGTGACACTCGTCGAATACCTCGACTTTGAATGCGAGGCATGTGGCGCGTACTATCCGCTTATCAAACAACTTGGTGCGGAATTCCCGAACGACCTCCGTGTCGTGACGCGCTACTTCCCACTGCCCGGGCACAAGAACAGCATGACTGCGGCAATTGCAGTCGAAGCGGCGTCAAAGCAAGATAAGTATTGGGAGATGCACGACAAGCTCTTCGAGACGCAAGAGACGTGGGGCAACAAACAGATGCCGACGCCGCAAGTCTTTGAGCAATACGCACAAAAGATTGGTCTCGACATGGAAAAATTCAAGGCCGATGTGGCTGATCCTGCGACGAAAGCTCGGGTACAGCGCGATTTCGACGCGAGCGAGAAGCTCGGCAACAACGCTACCCCCTCTCTCTTTGTGAACGGGAAGAAGATACAGAATCCCAAAAGTTACGAGGCGTTCAAGCAGCTTATTCAATCGGAAATTGATAAAGCAAATTGATAGTATGACCCTTGACGCCTACTCAACCATCCTCGTATCCGGTTCAATCGCGATGTTTGCGGCACTTCTCGGGGCATGCATGGCATATTTCGCGTCACTCACCGCACGGAAAAAGTTGAGAGATATTCCGTACGAATATTACCTATCCGCTCTCGCTGCCATCTCACTCATTGCCATCGCGGGATCGTTAACCTATCAGCTCGTATACCTGACTCCGGTCTGCGAATTGTGCTGGTGGCAGCGCATCTTTCTGTATCCGGTGAGCGTAATAACGCTTGTGGCGTTATGGTACAAGACGCGTGAGACACACGTAACGGTCGCGATACTTGCTGCGTTCGGGTTGTGGTATGCGCTCTACCATTACTATTATCATTTTCAGGGATTCGTTCTTGGTAATACACTGACGCTTCCGTGCTCGTACGGCGGACTCATGCCTGCGTGCACGGACTCGCCGATCCTAGTGTTTGGATTCGCAACCATTCCTTTCATGGGCATCATGGTCTTCGGCAGTATACTGATGCTGTCAGGCCTTGCCTTTGGAACGCTATACCGAACTCACAGCAAATAATTATTCTCGCAGTTATTAAATAAACACATCAAAGCTCAGTAATATAGTTCTTATGGAATTACTATCGTACCTTTGGCAGTACATCGTCCAAACATTCGGTCTCATCATCGCGTACGGAGCCGCAGCGGTTCTGTTGTTTCTTCTGTTGCGCCGGTTTCATTCGTGGAAGATAACGGCCGCGCTGGTCGCGATTTTCATCGGTATCTCGATCGCGTTCTATCTTCCGAATGGCCTCCCGAATAGTTTGCAATATCCATTGAGCTTACAGACATTCGGTCCGAGTGAGGGCCCCGTGCTTCCGTTCAAGAATGTCGTACAGTTTTTCAGGAATTTCAATTCGTTTGAACGGATAAAAAACATCGCAAAGAATCCTGCCGATTTACCGCCGCCGTTAAACCGCACCGAGCCGCAAGTGGTTAAGATCGAGTTGACAACAAAAGAAGTTATCGCGGACATCGCGCCCGGAGTCACGCTCAATTACTGGACCTTCAACGGTACTGTGCCGGGGCCGTTCCTGCGCGCTCGCGAAGGCGACACGGTGGAACTCACGCTCACAAACGATACGACCAGCCTCCACGTGCACAATATAGATTTGCATGCGGTCAACGGCCCTGGCGGAGGTGCCGGGGCGACTAACGTCGCTCCCGGGGAATCGAAGACTTTCCGTTTCAAAGCGCTCAACCCCGGCCTCTATGTGTACCACTGTGCCCATCCCAATGTGCCAAGCCATATGACGCACGGACTCTACGGGCTTATCCTCATCGAATCGAAAGAGGGATTGCCGCCTGTCGACAAGGAATTTTACGTCATGCAGGGAGAATTCTACACCTCGGGCGCTTTGGGCCGGAAGGGACTACAGCTCTTCGATGCGCAGGCGATGCTCGATGGGAAACCGCAGTACGTCGTGTTCAACGGAAAGACAGGCGCTCTTACAGACGTCATGAACGTAGACGTCGGCGAAACCGTGCGGCTCTATGTGGGAAATGGCGGTGTCAACCTCGTTTCGAGTTTCCACGTCATAGGCGAAGTGTTCGACAAAGTATATAGAGAGGGAGACATAGTGAGCCCCCCCGCGCGAAGCGTTCAGACGACTCTCATTCCGGCAGGTGGTGCAGCTGTCGTCGAGTTCAAAGCCGACTATCCAGGTAACTACGTGCTTGTCGACCATGCACTCGCGAGAGTCGACCGCGGTGCATGGGGCCTGCTTAAAGTTGAAGGTGAACCTGATCCGAAAGTATTCGACGGAAAAATTGAAAGCGGAGGCGGGCATTAATAAAAACAGTTACTTACTATTTGTGGAAAATACAACATCAGAAAGGAACGATGCTTCGGCAGTGAATAAGGCAAGGTTGCCGTGACTGAAGCAGAAATAGATACCTACCTTAAAGACTCAAAAGCTACTCCTCCGAAGGACGTAAAGATGGAGGACTTCAGAAGACAGATAAGCGATCAGCTCAAACAACAAAAATTCCAGCAGGAGGCACAGAAGTGGGTATCCGATCTTACCGCAAGTGCGAAGATAAAGTATTACGTAAATTACTAATCTTAATCATTCATAATTTTATGAACATTCAACTCGTATTAAAAGCATTAAAAGATCATGCAAAAGAAGAAATTCGTATCCACAAGGAAATATTCAGTGAGGCTGGTGGAGATGTGAAAGACCTGGTCGAAAAACACTTGAGTGACACCATGGCGATTCACAAAGCTTTCTGGAAAAAACTCAAGAAAGCCGTTGAAAAATAACAAATCACTTATGAATGAACACTTAGATAAAATTCAACAAAAAAGTCGCTGTCACAGTAATCTTAGCTATTCTACTTTTTGTTTTCGGTTGGTATGTTGTCAACGATAAAAACATGGCTCAAAGAGTTGATGGTCAGGACGAAAGTACAGTTATCAATACACAGCCAGAAGTAAAATCTTATACGCTGGCCGAAGTCGCCACACATAATTCTGAGACAGATTGTTAGATGGCAATCGAGGGCAACGTCTACGATGCGACTAAATTTATTCCCAGTCATCCTGGAGACAAGGCTATTCTCAACGGATGTGGGAAAGACGCGACCGTGCTTTTTCACGAACGACCTACAAACGATAGGGGACCTCACCCCGCACAGGCAAAAGCCGCTCTTGATCAGTTTTATATAGGTGAGCTAAAACAGTAAATTGCCATAGTGTCTGTTTGGGGTGAATGGTACGTACTATCTCAACAAAAAGCTCAATTCTTGTTGGGAATAAAAAAGGTATAAAAACCCTTTATCTTAAGCCATTGTATGGAGTTGAAAATGGCGGGTTAGCTTTGGTAAAATTAAGAATCCATGAATTCAATAATTCCGTTCGTGATCGGGGGTATCCTAATGGCCACCATCCCCCTCGTAAGTGGAAAAATATTAACAAACGAATCAAAGCAAGAGGTACAAGCACAGGAAAATGCAAGTACTGAACAGAAAGAGGTCGCCGAGTACGAAATCAAGCCCGGCGACACTTTTGCAAATATATTAGGGTCTTTCAAAGTGCCTTATGATCAGGCATTAGCAATCATGAATTCCTCAAAAGAGGTGTTCGACTTTACCAAGATTCAAGCCGGCAGGGTTATTAAGCTGGTATTTATAAATGAGGCGTTCGCGGCTGTTGAGTATCCGCTCACGAGCGAAACTATAGTTATCGTTGTTAAGGATCAGGATACCTTCAAAGCAACAACAAAGCCCATTCCATACGAGTTACAGAACGTAGCCGCCAACGGAACTATTGCCGATTCGCTCTTTGTTGCCGCTCAAAATGCGGGCATTGAGGATAAGATCACTATGGAGCTTGCCGATATCTTTTCAAGCGATATCGACTTTGCGACTGACATCCGCGATGGTGATTCATTTTCGGTTGTCTACCAAAAACGTTCGTTAGACGGCAAGGATGCTGGAGCTGGAAATATACTAGCGGCTCGATTCACAAACGATGGCACGACATACACCGCATTCCGTTATAACGATGAATTTTATGATGCTGAAGGAAGATCACTCGCACGTCAGTTTCTTAAATCTCCTCTTAACTACGCTCACATAAGCTCCGGATACAGCTATCAGCGGACGAATCCGGTAACCAAACAAGTAACTCCTCACCGAGCGATCGATTATGCCGCCGACGCAGGTACACCGGTCATTGCCACTGCTGATGGAAAAGTAACAACGGCAGGATCAAAGGGTGGATTAGGTATTACCGTGGAGTTGAAGCATGGCAATTATCTCACGCAATACGCGCACCTTTCAAAGATCGCTAAAGGCATTAAAAACGGTGCTGATGTGGTTCAAGGTGATGTTATCGGCTATGTAGGATCGACGGGTATATCAACGGGCCCGCATCTGCAATATGCGATGTTCGAAAATAGCAATCCCATAAACCCTCAAACTGCTGATTTCCCGCGAGGAGATTCACTGGCAGATTCAGAAAAGGAGAATTTCACTGCGACCAAAAATAAACTTCAAGGTCTATTTAAGTAGGCAGGTTTTCCACATATTGATTTGACTCTATACCCCCTAGGGGGTATACTTGTTGTATATGAAATACATGGACGAAAAAAGTAAGGCGAAGGTGGTTCGCCGACTCAAGCTTCTTGAAGGCCAAATTCGGGGGCTTCAAAAAATGGTTGATGCTGACACCTATTGCATAGATGTGATTACCCAAACATCAGCAGTAAAACAGGGGTTGTCGAATGTCGAAGACCTGCTCCTTGAGAATCATCTGGAGCACTGTGTGCATAATCAGATGCATTCCGGTCAGGCGACGAAAGCAAAGAACGAAATTATCAAAGTGTATAAGCTCAAACGAAAATAATTTATATGGTGACAACAAACACATACAAAGTTAGAGGGATGCACTGCGCGAGCTGTGTCACCCTCATCCAAAACAAAGTAGCGAAAGTACCCGGTGTCGAATCCGTATCGGTCGGGCTCGCTCAGGAAAAAGCAAAGGTTGTTTTTTCTGGTACGGTGCTTCCGGTCGAGTCGCTCAACAATGCGATTTCTCCGTTTGGCTATACCCTTGAGGATACTGCAAAGTCCGCAGCTGAAATGAACATGTCGGCCGAGGATCACGCTCGCATGGATCACTCCGGAGCGAACGCTGGAGAAAGAAACATGGCCCTTGAAATGAAATTTGTGATCCCGATGGTCATTTTCTCGTTCGTTATGATGTTTTGGGACGTGCTCTCCGACAATAGCATCATTCCTGCAATGCCCGAAACGATCTATGAAGCATTCCATCACCTCATGCCAATCTTTGCGACTTTTGTTCTCTTTGGTATTGGGCGCAGGTACATTAAAGCAACATGGATATTCTTGAAAACTGGCATCGCCAATATGGACGTGCTTGTTGGTATTTCCACTATTGTCGCCTTTTTATACTCTTTCGCCGTCACTGCTTTTGAAGCACCTCTCTCCCGTTTTGTAGATGTAAGTTCAAATTTTTACGATGTCGTCATCATTGTCATCGGTCTCATTGCACTTGGCCAGTTCCTTGAGGCGCGAGCAAAACGAAAGACCAACGAAGCTCTCCAGAAACTGGCGCAACTTACCAGCAAGTTTGCGGTAGTCGAACGGAACGGCAAGGAACTTGAAATACCGATTGAAAAAGTCGAGGTTGGCGATGTAGTGGTCGTTAAGCCGAATGAACGTATACCTGTCGACGGCAAGGTCGTATATGGCTCATCGAGCGTGGACGAATCCAACCTCACCGGAGAGTCGGTGCCTGTGGATAAGCTTTCTGGTGCCGCCGTGTTTGCTGGGACACAGAATTTTCAAGGACTTCTCAAGGTGCAGGTTGAAAAAGATATGAAGGATACCGCTCTCGCTCATATCATAACCATTGTTGATAACGCACAGAATTCAAAGGCTCCGATTGAGAAAATTGCCGATCGGATTTCTGGCTACTTCGTGTACATAGTGATCGTGATTGCGGTTATTACGTTTGCTTCGTGGATGATTTTTGGACCCGGAGCTTTTGGTCTTTCTAAAGCATTCGCTCTGGCCCTCTCAACTACGATGGCCGTCTTGGTAATTGCCTGCCCGTGCTCGCTCGGTCTTGCGACACCGACCGCAATCATTACTGGCGTTGGTACCGGTGCCCGGCGCGGCATTCTCATCAAGAACGCGGAGAGTCTTGAAAAGCTCTCAAAGGTAAGTGCAATCGTGTTCGACAAGACCGGAACACTTACCGAGAACAAACTCTCGATCGAAGGTATTTATTGCAAGGACGAAAACCATATCTGTGACGTGGAGGATACCGCCTTCAAGCAGTCCCTCATTTACTCCATGACAAAATCCTCAAAGCATCCAGTTTCGGCAAGCATCGCAAGCTGGCTGAAGGATGCGAAAGCAAAAAGCGTCGCTATATCGGATATCAAAGAAGTGCCCGGCAAAGGTCTTACCGCCTCGTGGAGCGGCATGACGTATTATCTCGGCTCAATTGCCTATGTGGGCGAGATAACGAAGCAGACCGAAAAACAGATCAGAAAAGATTTCCACGACGGACGATTCGAGAGCGGACGTGAACTCTATCTCTCGAATGACAAAGAGGTGCTGTCACTTGTAAAGATTCACGACACGGTTAAAGCTGAGGCGAAAACAGAAATTGCCAAACTGAAATCGCTCGGCCTCAAGGTTATTATGGCAACTGGTGATCACAAAAAGACCGGAGAAGCCGTAGGTCGCGAGCTTGGAATCGACGAAGTGTTTTCTGACGTAAAGCCGGAGAATAAATTGAACATAGTATCAGATCTGCAAAAACAAGGTTTCAAAGTGGCAATGATTGGAGACGGGGTGAACGACTCTCCGGCACTCGCACAAGCCGATGTTGCGATCTCAATGAGCGACGGATCAGATATTGCTATTGAAAGCTCGGACATCGTGCTTCTGAAGGGTGACATCGGCAAAGTAGCAGAAGCGGTCAATCTTGCAAAGAAAACCAACCGCACCATTTGGCAGAATCTCATATGGTCATTCGGATACAATTCGGTTGGTATTCCGGTGGCCGCAGGAATCCTCTTTCCGTTTTATGGATGGACGCTTAGTCCGGCGATTGCAGGAGCAATTATGGCATTCGAGAGCGTAACGGTCGTAATGAATTCACTTCGTCTTAAAAATGCCAAACTCTAACTTTATGAAAACTTACACCTTACATGTTTCCGGCACTCACTGTGCGGCATGCAAAATCTTTATTGAGGACACTTTGAATGAACAAATCGGTATCAATCGTGCCAACGTCGATTTAAAGCACGAAACCGTCTCAATCGACACTACTCTCAATGAAAGCCAGCACAAACTTGCGGAGATATTGACTGAAAAAATAGAGCACAACGGCTATGCTCTTTCTGTTGAAAAGCAAGCTAAAGAGAGAAAAGATAACGGCATCATTTGGCAGGCATTGCCGATTGGCCTTGCGTTTCTCGCTCTCTTTTTCATAGTGCAAAAGTCAGGAATATTAAACTTTGGTCTGGGTGGCACGGTGACACCGGTAACCAGTTTTATCATCGGCCTCGTTGCCTCGGTTTCGAGCTGTCTTGCGGTGGTTGGAGGATTGGTACTCTCCCTTTCCGCCACAGTGTCTCAGGACAAAATAAGCGACGTAAAGCCGATGATGCTTTTTCATGGAGGACGGCTTGTAAGTTTTGCGGTACTTGGTGGTGTTCTCGGTGCTATCGGGAGTGCGATTGGAATAAGCTTTACGATCACCGCAATACTTGGAATCCTTGCATCAGTCGTGATGATTGTACTTGGACTTAACCTCGTAGGTGTGTTTCAGAAGAATGTGATCGCCTTGCCTTCCGGATTCTTTAGTTTCTTCCGCAAAGTGGAACATAAAACGATAGCTCCATTTCTTGTGGGTGTTGGGACTTTCTTCTTGCCTTGTGGGTTTACTCAGGCGATGCAGGTTGCGGCGCTTTCAAGCGGTTCGTTTCTGTCGGGGCTACTCATCATGACGGCTTTTGCTCTTGGTACACTTCCAATGCTCGCGCTCCTGTCATTCGGTTCAGCATCATTCGCGCAATCAAAACACGCTCCGCTCTTTTTCAAATCAGCGGGGGTTGTCGTGATTGGCCTTGGAGCATTTGCGCTTCTCGCAGGGCTTGCGGGACTGGGTGTAATTGATCCTTTATTTAACATATAATTTTATTAGTCAATTTTATGCAAAAAAACACAATCATATCCATTATCATCAGCATTGCACTCGTCGGGGGGACTCTTTACTTTGTTTCCGACAGGTCGACTCCCTCGGGTACACAATCTCAGAATGTCGAGATTAGAGATGGCGTGCAGTATGTGACCGTAACCGCAAAGGGCGGTTATTCTCCTCGTACTACTCAACTCAAAGGAGGACTGCCGACTAAATTAGTAGTGAAGACAGATGGCACCTACGATTGTACTGCGTCGCTCATTGTTCGTTCAGTTGGATTCCAGAAAATATTGCAGCCGACAGGAGAGGAAATCATTGACTTGGGCACTCCAAAATCTGGAGAGAAAGTTCAAGGGATATGCGGTATGGGAATGTATAACTTTGCGGTAAACTTTAATTAAATGATCTCAAGAAAACTAAAAATTATTTTCTTGATTGCCATTCCAGCCTTTATCATTCACGGTCTGGAAGAAATTCTTACAGGATTTTACAATACCGATTCACAGGTAGATTTTTGGCTTGGCAGTTTAAATTCTTTACCAACACCACAGGCGACTTTTATACTACTCCAAATTGCGATCGCAGTGATTCTAGTTATCGGCTATCTCTTATTACTTGGACCTAAATGGCAATTGCGAGTAATGTTCATACCGGGCATTGTCTTTATCTACGAGTTGCATCATTTGTATAAAGCCGTCACTGTCGGTGGGTATTACCCAGGATTAGTCACCGCACTATTGCTCTACGTTATCGGGTTCCTTTTCTGGAGAGAATTATTGAAAAATGTTGTCGCAAGGACTGATGTAGCAAAAAGGAGCTAAGATAGCTTTAATTATGAACCAGACTAAGATGTGTAAAAAGTGCAACGGCACGGAGTTGTATATGTTTGACGAAAATCATATACAAACATGCGATGCATGTTGCACTCACTCAGAAGGCTGGTGGAAGTTGGAGAAGCGTTACGGCAGTGACAACGGAAAATATGCCTGCAAAAGAGGGTGCGGGACGATAGCTGATAAACCAACTCTGGCACAATCAATGACAAGACGCATGCCGAAGCCTCGGAGCGAAGAAGATCTCATGGAACTCACCAAAGAGGCTCTTGCCGATGTCCTCGGCCGAGAACCCACAAAGCAGGAAATTTTACGCGCTCACGCTGGCTTCAAACGCATGGCATTCATGATGTATGAACATTTGCAGCATCAAGAGAGGCAAAATACCACGCCACAGGACGAACAGAATAGTTGAGTGTTTTTTACTAAGACACTGCCTCGTTAAAAAGAGTCTTTAAAAATCCATCAAGTCGTTCACTCTCAGACCGAGCGCTCGTGCGATCTTCTGCATATTTGTGAGAGTAATATTTTTCTCAGCCCGCTCAATCATTCCGATGTACGTTCTGTGGACGCCTGCAAGCTGGCCTAGTCGTTCTTGGGAAATACCCTTTTTGTCGCGCTCCTCGCGCACTCGCTTGCCAAATTTTTGGAGAATTTGCCTGTTCATACCTACACAAACAAGTGTAGGTAGTCGCTAACTTTGGTTCTACATACTATAGTTAGCGCACTGAATACGCACTAAGTCCAGACTGTTGGCAACTCCTCCCAGGCCCCTTCGCAAGGTCCATAATGTATGCTAACTATAGTATGCATTACCCGATAACACATTTATTAGCTTTATGAGCCAAAAACGTTGGATAGTAGCATTGGCAATTGCAGTCCTTCTGGCAGCCTCTGGCGGCGCATACTACTGGTACACCGGCACTCCGCAGTACGCCCTTGGGCAAGTCAAGAAAGCGTACGAGACGCACGATACGGACCTTGCCTTCAAGTACATAGACTTCGATTCGGTATTTGACAGCTTCTGGTCTGACATCCAAAAGCAGTTAACCGAAGAGGCTACGAAAACCGAGAACGAATGGGAGGCATTCGGGACGATGATCGGGCAAGGCATCGTTCAGAACATGAAACCAATGCTCAAGGATCGGCTTAAAACAGAATTGACCGATGCGGTCCGAAATACTGAGCAGGTCGAAGATAACAATCTGTCAAAGTTGGCAGAGACGTATTCACTCAGGCAGGAAGGCAAAATTGCCATTGTCGAAGGCGATAGCCCCCTGAAGCTGCACCTTGAAAAGCGAAGTGAGCATCATTGGCGCGTTGTTGCGATAAAGGGCTGGACTGCGGACATGGGTTCGGAAGCGGCAACAACAACCGAACAGTAATATGGCCCTCTTTACCTTCGTCAGTTCGTTTCTCGAAAAACGCAAAGGCCTCAAAGAGTATCAAGAATTACTCAATCGTTTCTTGAGCGATGGCGTTCTCTCAGACGATGAAAAACGACAGCTCAAAGATATGCAGACACAATTTGAGCTGTCCGACGATGACGTGCGAAAACTGCAGCAAATCGGTGCTTCAAATGCATTCAAACAAATCGCATCCGATGAGCGCATTACCGAAGACGAGAAAAAGTCGCTTGAGGCGATCGTTACTCACTTCGGGCTCGACTTTAAAGACATCTCGTTCGATCAAAAAGCCTTTAACAAGTACTATACCCTCGCTCTCATCGAACAAGGCATTCTGCCCACCATCAAGGAAGGTAATCACGATCTCAATATCCTATTCAAAGACGGAGAGATTTTGCACTACGGTCAGTCCGCGACGCTTCGCAAACTCAAACGGGTCACCACGCGCGTCAATTACGGTGGTTTTACCGCCTCCATCAAAATCACCAAGGGCGTACGATATCGCGCAGGAACTATCGGTGTTGGAGCACAAACAACGGAGACCCTCGCAGAAGAGGACACCGGCGGCTTCTACCTCACCAATCAACGTGTCGGATACATCGGTAGCCGCAAGCATTTCTCACTGCCGTACAGTAAGATAGGTTCGTTCGAGCTGCGTTCCGAAGGTCTCTATATCTTCAAGGACGGCAAAGAAGTCCCGTACATTCTCACCATGGACGATTACGAAGTGCCGCTTGCCATCGTCTCCCATATCCTCAACGACTAGTCCGACGTCTTTTGCTTTTCTTCCTAAATGGCAGTGACGGTTGGTTATGGTGTTTGGCAGACGCTTTTTCTATTTTCCGCAGCAGCTGTATGCACACGCCCAGGAGTCTCTGAACGTATTTAATGTTCTCAATGTCCTCTGGGCGCATCACCCAAGGGATGACACAGAGGTCCGAATATGCCGAGTTGGCAACTTAAAAGCGAGTATCCATCCGCAACGGATGCCAACTCTCGCCATCATCCCATCTGTTTGGACTGAGATCGATGACCAAAAATTGTGGTGCGCCTCGGTCGAATTGAATTGCGTGGTGAGCGACGAGCGTGAACGCATCAACGAGGTCGTCGTGTCGTTCAACACCAAAGCCGACAATTTGGCGTATTAGTGCCTCTGCACCATGCCTTGGAAACTTGATCTTCCCGCTCTGGATCATCGCTGAGATAGAGATGAGGCGCGAGCGTTTGTCAGCGCTCACTTTGATGCCCTCCACGTTTAGAGCGTCATGTGTCAATTGGTCGACTACCGCTTTTTGATACCCAACTTCTTCAACTAGAATATGTGAGGAGTATATTTTCTTGTTTGCGTCGCTGATATCTTTAATCTGTTTTATCGTCTCCGGAAAATTCATGCGCTTGTTGATGATGTTGGGAAGGATGTAGACGCAGAAATTTTCATCATGGCTAATGAGCGCACTCACCATCGCGGTATAGTCAGCGGTTTCCTTTTGAGAGATTGCCAGATCAACACCGGTGAATATGCCGTGATAGGTATCTCGCCGCTGGGGGAGCGCATCGTAGTAGTGGATCCATGTTTTCTGTATAACCTGATCTTCGTCGGGGACGATTCGTAGGAGATACTCTCGTTGCCAGGCATACTCGTTGCCACTTTTCATTTTCTCCTCGGCGATAGCTTCCTGCGTAGGGTACTTACCTGGCCAGGCAACAGCACCTTCGGTCGTTAACAGTGGGAACATTTTGAAGATTCCATTACGCTGCCCCTCATCGATATCTCGCCGTAGCCGCATGACCAAAGAATCTTCGTGTAGAAGATTGCCCACCACTACAAACCGGGTACCGCGATCACCGAGTGGCATCACTTCGCCGCAAAGCCAGTTATATATCTTTTGCCGATTCTCGTACGTTTTGACCGACGCCATATCCTCAAGGTCGTCACAGATAATGAGGTCGGGACGGTGCTGGTTGTGGCGAAGACCACGAATACTTTGCTCAGTCGAGACCGCCATGATTTTTGCTTTCAGTTGCGGAAACACTAAAGCCGAAGCACCCCACTCACCGTTTTCTTCTTGAAAGGGTCCGAGGTCGTTGCGTAGCAAACTATTGCTCTCTAATTCGCGCTTCAAGTTAATGAGGTGTTGCTTGGCTTGAGTCTGCGTTTGGCAGATGATAAGCACGAATTTCTTTTGTTGCACGCCGAGCATGGCCCAGAGGGAGTATGAAAAGGTAACAAGGGTTGATTTACCGGAACCGCGAAAAGCGACAATGACCACGAGCTTGTTCGCACTATCTTCGGTAATGCGAAATATGTCCTTTTGGAATTCAGCTATGGGATACGTGACGTAGTGGGAGAAATACACGTAAAAGAACATGAGATGACTCTCGCGGGTCACCGTGCGTCTCACTAAACGATCCCGTGCGATCGCCTCGAATGTTACGGTATCATTCGTTTCCATGGCTTTTGAGATTTACATCTGCAAGCTCCAGTGCCTTTCGCACTAGTTCTTTCTGTTCCGGCGAGAGTTCCTGAATCGTATTAACGGTACCCTCGATTTCGACCCGCGTTTTATATGACGGGTGGTGATGTTTGAGCCAGTACATGATCGCGGCAAAGTTCCTGTCCTTGACTGCGCCAATGAGCTGGCTTTCTGCTAAGTCGTTTACAAGGAGTCGACCATCAAAAATGGCTTCATCTATTTTCTTGGCGAAATCTCCATCTTCATTTTTCCATCGATAGAAGGTCCAGCGGCTGATACCGAGTTTTTCACACGCAATCTGCACGATTGGCGTTTTCTTTAGTTGCTCGAGCAATGCCTCTTTTGTCTGTTCTGTCTTTTTCATATGCGCTTCGCTTTCTTGCCCGTCATTTTTTCCCAACGCTTGATGATGGTCTGGCAGTACTCGGAGTCGAGTTCGATACCGAAACAACGGCGTTTGGTCTGCTCGCACGCCAAGAGGGTCGTGCCGCTCCCAAGGAAGCCGTCAAAGATTACGTCGCCCATACTAGTGCTGTTGAAAACAAGTCGTCGTACGAGTCCGATTGGTTTGGTGGTCGGATGCAATTTGCTCTTGTTGGGGCGTGGGTAAAAGAGTACTGATTTATCTTTGGAACGGCGGAAATGATGCGTGCCATACCAGCCATACACGATGAGTTCGTGCTGTGGGGCGTAGTCCAATCTGCCGATGACCGACTGCTGCTTTACCCACACAAGTAGCTGTGCAATCTTGAATCCGCTGTCAGCCATGCCGTCGCGCAACGACCACACCATCTTGTCGGCGTTGAAGATGTATGCGCTGTTTTTCTTGGCGAGGTATGGCACCAACGCCTTCAACCACTCCTTGCTGAATTGGCGGTACTCGTCATCCGATTGCAACTGGTCGCCAACGATGTCCTTGTCTTTGGTGAGCGTGCGAAAGTTGCGTTTGGATTCGGCAACCGCAACCCCATATGGAGGATCGGTGCAGAGCACATTGACGCGCTCATCGCCAAGCAACTTCTTGAGAAGCTTCGCATCGCGACAATCTCCTTGCGCGAGTCTATGCTCTCCGAGCTGCCAGATACTAGCGGAGCTTTTTTGATTTTTGTCTGGTGAGTTTTTCATAGCGGCGTATTACCAAGTCAACGAATATCGGCTCGCGTTCGACCAAGTACGCAGAGCGCTTGAGCTGTTCACATGCCACGAGCAAGCTGCCCGAGCCACCAAAACAGTCGAGAATGATGTCGCCGGGCTTTGTGCAGCGTCGCAGAGCTTTCTCATGGAGCATCGGCGGCTTCTCGGTGGGGTGCTGGTAGTCGGTGCCGTTGAGGCGTTTGACCATCCAAATGTCGATCATGTCGTAGATGTCCTCCAGCGTGCGGTTGCCAGTACCGATCTCTTTGTTGAACACCTCAGACAAATTCAATACTTTCTCACTCAAGTACGGCCTACCGACCGTGCCGTACACGCACGGCTCGTATTGCTTGTTGAAAGCGACTTGTGGTGTAGGTGTTGAGTTGTTCTTTACCCACAAGCACACACGCTTGTTGGCGATGCCGAGTTCGGCATACAGCGTCTGCAAGAGCCATATGTACTTCTGATCACAGTACGTGAATACGTGCGCGTCCTTGTCGAGAACCGACAGCGCATTCTCAAGCGCCATCTTGAGGAACTTTTTGTATTCATTGTCCGGCTTCGCGTCATCGACCGTGCCGCCGTAGTTACGCTTGCCGCCGATGCCTTTGTTGTAGTCGAGCGAAATATTGTATGGAGGATCTTGGAGAATGGACTGTGCTTTCTTACCGCCCATCAATTTATTGAGCACGTCAGGATCGGTGCTATCGCCGCAGATAATGCGGTGCGTGCCGAGTTGGTACAGTTCGCCCAACTTGGATTTCGGCTTTTTGATTTTCTCCAGCTCCTTCTCGATATCAAACTCATCGTCCTCGACCTCGAGATCATCGAAGATGTGTGCCATATCGGTGTCGTCGAAGCCGCTTACAAGGAGCGTATCGATGTCGAAGTTGTCCGCGAGTGCTTGCCAGTCCCAATCGCCATGGATGCGGTTGCTTCCAAGGAGATACTGGTCGTATTCCTTTTGTGTCAGCTTGCGGTTTGGCACGCGCACGGGAATGCTCTCGTGCTCGCGTCCCAAGAGCTTGAGCACCATGAGACGTTGGTGACCGGCGATCACGGTGTTGTCGGCATCGACGACCGGCAATTCGACGAGGTCAAACTTTTTGAGTGAGCGCTTCAAGTCCTCGATCTGCTTCGGCGACATCGTGCGCGGATTTTTTATGTTGGGCACGAGGTCGCTAATCTTGCATTCGGCCGTGTGCCATTGAAGTCTTTGCTGTGCCATATATCTCTATCTGCAGAGATTTCAGCGGCAACAATAAAATGGCTCTACGCATAGCGTGAGATGCTGAGAAAATCAGAAAACGCCCGCTGAGATTTCAGCGGTTGCAACAATGAGTACTCCTCTCAGTTCTCTTCAGAATCTTCTTCTTGGATCGCATTATCAAGCAATCTACCTCCTGAGCGATGGAGCTCACCACCACCGCGCAGAATGGATTCTGATCTGAGCTTGCACTTGAGCTGGTAGCCGCAGTGGGGGTCGTAGAAATTGAAGGGACTGTCGGCAATCCCGAGCGCTGACGAAAGTTTTTGTGCTAGTGCCTGTTTGTTTTTCTGGAGTGCTGCTTTTGTTATGTTAAGTGAGCGGGACAAATTCTCCGTCGTCGGTACCATCATCTTTTTCTGCTCTGCGATAATGGATAGCTGGAGGAGAAGACCCCATTGCTTATCTGGTTTACGGTCGCGCGTATTCTTGCGCGCAAAGCCGAGATCCGAATAATCGCAGTCTCGCATTCGGTTTCCTTTATAGAAGACCGAGAGCGTATAGAGATCCTTGAAGCGTAATTCAAGATGTTCCCATCGTGTATCACTCGGCAACTCAACTACAGCGCGTTTCGATTCGATAATTTCAAGATCTCGAGGGATTGGTGATACTGCCCATTCTGGCCGGGAAGGAATAGTAAGTGGTGTGGCAGCTGCTTTCATGGCGATGTCGAACCGCGACATATCTTCCACGGCAGCCTGCATCATTCGGTGAAATCGCGTTAGCGATTCCAATGCAGGAGCCATGGATAGCATCATGCGTTTTTGAGATTCGTGCAAATTAGCTAGTGTTTGTGCATATGGCGCTATCATACGGGCGGCATACGTGGCATATCGTTCAGCATCGTGCTGAGCGTTTGTGAACAGTGAAAGTGTATTGGATCTGAGCACGGGGAAGGTCGACATGCTTCCATTCTAACACTAGTTGACAGTTGTGGACAAGGGTGTATCATTTCTCGTATGAACCGGACCACAAAGAAGGACTTAGAAGGCTACGCTCTTATACGCAATCAGATCATGCATACCGGTGTTACGCCCTCCCTGCGTGAGATTGGGAGGGCTATTGGATACGTATCACCGCGCTCTGTACAGCTCATGTTGAAGCGACTCCAAGTTCGAGGGCTTCTTTTGTATGAGGGGGGCGTTATTAAGCTTTCCTCGAAGAAAACCCCAACGATGTCGGAGCAGACAGTGAATGTTCCGTTGGTTGGTTCGGTTGCGTGCGGCCTACCGTCGCTTGCAGAGCAAGATGTTGAGGCGCTTATCCCGATTTCAACGCGCATTGCACGGCCCGGGCATACATACTTTCTGCTTCGTGCTGTCGGAACATCGATGAACAAGTCGGGCATCAATGATGGTGACCTGGCGCTAGTGCGTCAGCAGCCGAGCGCCAGCGACGGAGAGAAAGTAGTGGCCCTCATCAACGACGAGGCGACGATCAAACATCTCCATCACGAGGAGGGGGTGATTGTGCTCAAGCCGAACTCTACGGATCCGGCGCACAAGCCGATAGTTCTTTCAGACGAATTTATTATTCAGGGAGTTGTTACCGCAACACTCCCTGCCAATCTCTATTAGGTATGGCAAAAAACATACACACCGTTTATAACTCCGACCGCGAACGCTGGGAGAATAAGGCCGAAGGCAAAAGCGACCCGCTCTCAACGCATCGTACAAAAGAGAATGCGCTCAATGCGGGCGAGAAGATCGCCGAGACAAAACACGTTGAGCATTTTATTCACGGCAAGGATGGCAAGATCCAAGAGCGTAACAGCTACGGCAACGATCCGTTCCCACCGCGTGGGTAATTATTATTTAAATTCAAAAATATGGACACAGTCTTTGTTAGTTTTGATTATACGAATGATAAGCACTACAAGTACCTCCTTGAGGCGTGGCACGCCAATCCAAAATTCCAGTTTGTTTTTGATGACGGTACGCCAACCGAGATCGACAGCACCAATGTAGGGCGCATCAAAGCTGCACTCACTTCAAAAATAAAGGAGGCGACTCACACATTGGTTATCGTTGGCAAGCAAGCTAATCAGCGACATTGGAAGAGCGACCTCATTGGTTACAAGAATTGGATTAACTTTGAGGTAAACCGAAGTATCCAAGAAGGCAAGCGACTTGCTGTTGTGCGTCTTGAACGCTCGTATGATCTGCCCGAAGAACTATCTGGAGGTCAGTATTCATTGGTTGAGGGATTCAGCGAGACGAATGTTATGCAGGCGCTGAATACTGCTCCGTACCAACGAGTAACTCGTTATGCCTGATTCTGTTTCAATTCTCTACGATCACTACAAAGACACTTGCGCGATAGTCGGCGAGGCGGTAAAGCGGCGTGATCGTGCCATGTTGCTTGTAATCATTGCAGCGGCATTTTTCGCCTTTCAAACAATATTCCCGAGCGCAGCTGATCTTGCGGTGACCGATTATCTCGGTTTTAAATTCGGACTGACACTCGGGATTAACCTATCTATCATTGGTAATGTGGTCTGGGTGCTTATTCTTTTGTTTACTTTGCGATACTTTCAAACCGCCGTGTTTGTCGAGCGACAATACGCATATCTCCATCAACTTGAAGATAAGCTAAACGTTGCGATCGGTCAGGACCTAATCACTCGCGAGGGAAAATCGTATCTTGCTGACTATCCGCGGTTCTCAGATTGGATGTGGATGATCTACACGATCATATTTCCAGCGCTTTTATTTTTTGTAACCTGCGTCAAGATAGCTGCAGAATGGCTCAGCACATCTGGCGAGGGGGTTACCTTTGGGTTGCTTGTTAATACCGGAATATTCATACTGCTTGCTGTTTCAATCGGACTATACCTTGGCATGTTGCACTTCAAGAAAAAGTGACAGAGCAGAAGTTCAAAATAGTGTCACTTTTGTCACTTTTTGCACCCTACACAGGCCCGACTGAGACGCCTCAATTTGGTACACTGAAAGTTCTCGAAGAACCCTTACACGGCCTCAACTTGTGGGGTTCCAGACTGAGTCAGTCAGCAAAATGAGCACCGCGAATTTTGCGGCGGGACTTGGATTGGGAGAGGGTCGGAGAACGGGAGTTCTCCGTGGAGGAAGGAATGGGAAAACCGTGGCGTTTCCCAGGAGTCCTTGTCCCGCGACCCTGTTTTTTTGCAAGCCTTTACAGTAGATGAAGACGTTGTACTGTTCTGCGTATATGAACAGCAATTTTTTATATACTCTGTTGGCTGTCGTTGTAATGGGGTTAGCGTTCGCTTTTTATTGGTACTCCTATAGACCAGAGCAGATCAGGAAAAATTGCTATCAAGCGGTCCTTCAAACATCTGATTTTGACCTAAACTACCGAAGTTGTTTGCGAGACCACGGCCTAGATAAATAAACAAAAAGGGAGCATGAAATTAGGTCCAATTCAATTCGCGATACATGGTAACTCATGAACAGGCAGCAATTTGGGGGAATTTCTGGCAGATATTCCACCTGTCTAAAATGCTTATCTCCGATTACGAAAATATTCCCACGAAACAAGAACTGTTAAAAAATCTCCCCCAAATTGAAACGGCATATATAGATTCAATTATTGTTCACGTAGCAAAAATTTTTACACGCTCTGATAACGAGCCGTTTAGTTTGGCGAAGTTTAAGACACTTTGTCGTGATGAAATCAGAAAAGAAATTGAAGGAGTAGAGGGTGAGTACAAAGATATCATTGGTAAGATAATTACAAACAGAAACAGGCTTATTGCGCATCTCGATAAAACGTTCTATGAACTTTATTTTTCGAAAAGCGAAATAGAAAGAATGGAACAAGCAATGAGCACAGGGATGGGGATGAGTTTAAACGACGCAAAGAGTATATACGCCTCAATGCCCCGAACCGCAGACAAAAGCAAAGAACGGTATTCTTTTGGCGACTTTAGAGAAGATTTCCCACGTATAAAGGCGATGATAGATAAGCTCGAAGATATTTGGGGTAGATCAATGCCATTTGTGGAATCGGGAGTCCGAGCGACAGAAAGAAATGCCTCTGCCTTTTTATCGCTTTCATTACGTTTTGCTAAAGAGTATCTCAAACAATTAAAGGCCTTGAGGAAGATACATGGAGAAGCTGAGATTCAAGAATTAAATGAACTAACTGTTCATCATAGAGCACTCTGGACAGCACTTATAGTTGAAATTAGGAAATTGTTCGGTGCATCTTTCAAAGGGTACAAAAATTATTCTTTAAGAGAAATTGATTTCTTTAAAAATGAACCTCATAAAACAAAAATTGATACTGTGTATGGCAATCATATAATTCAAAGAATTTTGAAAACAAGTAATAATTTTACTGTTCACCTCAGTCAAGAGCAGGAGGTTCCGTTAGATATAGTGCAAATTTGTAATTCCAATCTTGAGGATTTACTTACTCAACTTCAAGAGCCAATGGAAGCTTTTAGAAACACTCTCGAGCCTGAGGGAGTTTGAAAAGTTATGAGCAAAAATCAATTAACCCGAGTTCAACATTTTGTTCCGAGATTCATTCTAAAAAGATTTATTAGTTCAGGTAAGTTCAAGTTGGTTGATAAGAGATACGAAAAGTCCTCCCAGAGAACTCCCAAAGGGAGTATGTATAAGGAATATTTTTATGAACACGATGATTTTAACCCAAATGAAGTTGAGGATCTGCTCGCATCAAGAGAGGGTATATATGCTCCGATAATTGAAAAAATAATTTCAAGACAGGAACTTACTCTCAAAGAGCATCGGACGCTAATAGAATTTCGACATATCACATACTACAGATCAAATGAGTTTATAGGTTTCCATACATACAAGAAAAATAGAGGAGAGAGAAGCTCTGACCAAAGACTAGATTGGTTACGGATTAATGGAATATTTGGCTCCGATATCACAGATAAAAACATCAAAAGGTCTCAGCTTAAAGCTATCCAGAGCGTTATTAGTAAAAAAGATTCGGCTTATCAGATAAGTTCGGTTACCCCAATATGTCTTGTCGCTATAGCGAAAGACAGAAAGTTTGTTATTGGTGACAATGGTTCTATTTCAATGGGAGATGAATTTGAAGGAATGACGGTTATTGTCATATCGCCAACTCATGCCCTCGCTTTTCCACGAGCAAGTACAGCACTTGAATTGATGAAAAAGATTGGAGTTACCAGCCAAACATCTACGATTGTGCGTTTAGAGATTGATAACGACCTCGTTGATACACTTAATGAGCGTATTGTTGATAATGCCTTCGAGTATTATATTGACCCGAACGCCCGTGCGTAGGATAAAAGAGTTCCAATATCGTCCATGACCCCCAGTTAATAAAGAATCAAAAAAGATTATGGAATTATCTGAAAACCAATGTCCAAGTTGTGCCTATGATCTTGGTTTTAGGGCATGGGATAGCGAATCGCCTTCTTTGGAGATATGTCCGTCATGTGGAATTCAATTTGGTTATGACGATATGGCCGGCGGAGATGTTCAGAAAAGAAAGAAGCTTTATGTGAATTGGAAAGCAGCTTGGAACGCAAACGAAAGACAGCCCCTCAATAAACGGCAGATCCTAGATGTTATAAACGCTAGTTTGATTTAGAATAGTTCCAACATCGTCCATGACCCCCAGCACGGTATACTGATTTTTATGAAGTACTGGATTAAGCGATTGTCGCATCCGTTTCGAGGATTGTATTATGCATTCACCCACGACAGTGCAATCCAAATCGAAACAGTTCTCGCTATAGTAGGCCTGCCAACTGTTTATTTCTTATTCAACCTTTCTGAAAGTGAATTACTATTACTGGTATTCTGTTGGTTTTTTGTAATGGTTGCCGAGCTTCAGAACTCAGCAATTGAAATAGCACTTACTAAAATTCACCCTGAGCACGACGAGGCGATTGGGCGTAGCAAGGATCTCGCTTCAGCGGCGGTGGTCTGGGCAGCAACTTTTGGACTCGTGTGCCTTGCATTCGTGATTTTTAATAATTAGCATAGGAAAATTCCAAACTCGTCCATGATCCTTAACGGTTGATTTTATGAAAGCAACACCTGCTCTAATACCGGAATGTAAAGTTAGGGATTTTGAGAAAAGCATAGACTTCTATACTCGATTGGCCGAATTCAAAGTTTTGTACGATAGGCCAGAAGAGAAATTTGCGATGCTCGATAGAGATGGTGCGAGGCTTATGATCGAACTCCTGGAAGCTCAGGACAGGTGGGCAGTTGGCAAGCGAGAGTATCCGCTTGGCCAGGGGATTAATTTTCAAATTGAAGTAGAGAACGTTGAGGCACTATATAAGAATTTTAATGATGCAATATATCCGATATTCTTTGAGATGGAAGAGAAGTGGTATCGTCGAGTCGACGTGGAGGTCGGTAATCGGCAGTTCTTAGTACAAGATCCTGATGGGTATCTCTTGCGCTTCTTCCAAGATTTAGGTGCTAGACTGATCCAGAAATAATTGAAGCTTCGGGTCAGATCCCAATCCTCAGCGAATCAAAACACAACGATTTCTTGATATAGTGTATTTATGGAGAAAATCCGAGCCAAAGGTTTGGAATCCAAGCTATCTTACTCTGATGAGCAGATGGCCCTAGTTCGTGTGCTCGTGCAAGATGAAGCGTGCAGCACCGAAATGCTCAATCAACTTACAGGAATTCCTATCGGCTCGATCAGTGGTTTGTGTAAAAAACTCGATATCGAACGTCCTCTTAATTTCGGCGGAGGAAAAACAGGAGCCATACGTCGCGCGCGAGCGATGCCTCTTATAAGGAGAAAATACGGAGCGCAAATAGAGGCGCTTTTTGGAGTTAAGAATGACTTAGAATAAGCATAGCTCCAACATCGCCTCTCTATGGAGGCAGGTCCATGACCCCGGTACGAACGAAGCAAATGGTACAATTCCGACATGACTGAACTTGATCAAAAAGGGCAGGAAGAGTTCGTGTTTGATTTCCTCGTGAAGCATCCGCTCGCGACCCTCAGCACCGTTTCTCCAATCGACGAACCTGACTCCGCGGTCGTATACACAAGGGTAAAGAGTGATCTCACGTGCTATTTCGGCACGCGCTCGAATACTGAAAAGGTTACGAACATCACTCAAAATCCCAGTGTTGCCTTGATGATAGCGGACGAGCAGAGTCTTGAGACAGTACAGCTCCGTGGTACGGCAAGCGTCGTTACCTCGCCGGAAGAAGTCCATGAAGTAATGGAAGCTCTACGCAACATTACGGATAAAGAGAAATCAAAATGGATGGGGTACACAGAGAAGTTATCTCGAGGTGCCTTTAAGTTTGACGTATCGCGCTGGATGCCTCCTGTAGGGCAACTTGAGGGCGGATCGTATGTGTTCATTAAGGTAGTGCCGAAATCCTTGCGCTATCGACGCTATGATTCCGATTGGAAGACGGGGAAGAAGTATACAGAGTATCTGATACAGAAAGCGTAAAGTAGGCATGCGTATCTGGGATATTCATCCAAAGCATCTGTGCCGCAAGCATCTCCTTGGGGAACATCGAGAGCTCCATGGCTTGTGGAACATTCTGACCAAACACAACGGAAAGGGTGGATATTCACATCATCCAGAGACTCGAAGGTGGGTAGGAAAAACTCGCGCGCTCTATGCGCGGCATGAAGCACTTGTTATAGAAATGACTCGTCGAGGATATGTCCATCGGTCTCCTCTAGATAAGCGACTCGCGAGGGGAAGTGGTGATCAGAAAGTTCTCATCGATTCAATCCCTGCACAGAAGATCCGTTTGAATCAGAAGCCTTGTGATTGCAGATTCGACTGAACTCGTCTATGTGTACATTTCGGAGAACCCCTTATGTCTCAGTAAACATGGTATTTTACTGAGGATGGGTCTTGACTCACAACCGCAAAGAAGTTTGGATTTGGAACAGACAGAGCAGGAGCGCATTTTTAATGAGCTTACGGACGGTGTTAAAAACGATGAGGGATTCAAGAAATTCCTCGGACCTGAATATCGCGACCTCGACGAGGCGATCGGCCCATTGATATATTCGCTATGGAAGAAACAGCTGGTGAAGACCAGGGCAAGTTGTTCCGGTCACGTAGGGCCTTCGCATTTAGATGCTGGAAGAGCTGTGACGCCAGGCAATTTCGTATATCGAAATGGATATATTCTGTTTGAAGATATGGATGAGGAACGCACGGAGAAATTCTTCCAGCTAGTTGAGAGACTCAGAAGCGAATATCCTTTCATATCAATCCAAAAAAGTGACAAACAGCCAGAGTGGAAGAGTCATACAGTGAAACTTTTGATGGATGATATCGCTGTTATCACAAAACTTCCTGTACCAGAAACCTCATGGCCTCGTGAGGTAAAGGAAATTCCGATTCCGCTTGCTGAAGAGCGATTCAAGCTCTTTCGTGAGGCGTGGAAGAAGCTTGCACTTGAAGTGATGCGTACGTCCGCTGAATAGCTAGATCACTAGTGTAGAATACGAAGATGGGGATTTTCAGAAAATACGTGGAATATGCGAACGATAATCCACAGGGGTTGTGGTTCAAGAAGAGGCCATTCGGGTGGGGATGGGTCCCAGTAAAAAAACAAGGGTGGGCAGTACTCGGATTGTATATTCTTGCAGTTACTTTTTTTGCTCTAACAATCGACGAGAATTCGTCGACGAGAGAAGTCATATTTACTTTTCTCCTTCCTGTCGCCTTACTCACCGCCACACTTATTAGGATTTGCTACATGAAGGGCGAGAGACCGACGTGGTCTTGGGGGTTTCCTGATACTGATAATAAAGACGGACTGTCACAATAGAAAAGCAGGGACGTTAGTCCCTGCTCAGTATCGGCCACCTGGTTTCGTTCGGGTCGATCGGACCCCACGCGGTCCACTTTGTCACGCCGCAATCGTCGTGTTCACGAACGATGTCCGGAGGCCACAGCGGCTCCTGGAGGTCGACCCTGACCTCGAAGATCGCTGCATAGCTCCACCACCCCGCGAACACCTTTGATTCGCGACGTTCGAACCGTGGCGCGACCGCGGAAGCAAAGTCAATTGCCGCAGGCTCCTCCACCATTCCGAGTTCTTCTTGGAGGCCTCCGAGAACCGCCGCGCGAAGCGTCTCGTTCGTTCGAACCGTTTCAGTAATAGCGTACGGTTTCGTCGATTCGAGGAGGAGCTTCTTCCTCGGGTAGAATGATCGAATATGCCGCAGTTGCAGGTCCTTCCTTCGGCACGTGATAATTACCGCAGCTGTTTTCCGGAACGTGAATGGTCGGGAATAGACATCGTCATACCCCAGCTTCACGTCCCCATCGTTCCATTCTCGAAGAAGATCTTCCGGCGGCTTCAGGCTGTCGGAAATGAACTTCTCAATATTAACGCCGAGGGACCTCGCGTGAGCAAGAAGGTCTTCGAAGGTCTTGGGCGGTGTTTCTTCCCGCCGCAGCATGGTCTCGATGCCTTTGATCTCCAAATCACGCGCAAAGTTCTCGAGCAGTTCATCCAAGGTTCTATCGTTGTTCATGGCGGCTCCTTTCCACGTCTGGAGTCACCCCGTCTCCACAGGTAGCGTACTTATAGAAACCGTTTATGCAAGCGTCACAATTCGGGAATTGCGCGGCGGAGATCGCTTAGTCCAGCAGGCTTCACAATGTAATCGTCAAACCCTGCGGCCGTACTTGCCGGAGAGTTTTTGTCCGCACTGTACCCTGTGAGCGCGATGACCCGCCCTATAAATCCTTGATCGCGGAGGGTACGTGAGACTTCGTATCCAGTTATATCAGGTAGACCAATGTCCAGGAGGATGACATCTGGTGAATCACGGAGAGCGCGTTGGATAGTTTGCCTCCCGTTATATGCGTAGGAAATGATACAGCCCTGGAGTTCGAGAAGTCGACCGATGCCTCCCGCCGCTGCGTCGTTATCATCCGCAACGAGTATTCGGAGTGCGCGCGAAGCAGGGGAATTTTCGAGTAACTCCGGTGCCCCCACTCCATCCTTCGTGATTTTTTCGGAAGGTGAGGCAAGCGGGAGTCGCACGATAAAGCGGCTTCCCTTATCTTTCCCCTTACTTTCCGCGGTGACACTTCCCCCGTGACCTTCGACAAAATTCTTTACCAACGCTAATCCGATCCCGAGCCCCTGTTTGGTGCGCTCCCCTTGTTCAACTTGTTGGAATGGCATGAAAATCGATTCAAGCATTTTCTGCTCAAGACCGATGCCCTCGTCACTAATCTCAACTTCCGCCTTGTCGTCTACTTTGCGAACCGTCACGCGTATGGTGTCCCCGGCATTCGAATATTTTGATGCATTCGTGAGGAGATTAGAAAATACTTGCTCTATGCGCACGGCGTCGCCAATGATGCGGGCAGAAGTATCTGCGCCCTTGAATATAAGACGTTGGTGCAGTTCGTGCCGATGATGTTCGGTAGAGACAACAGCATTTTTGATCGCAGCGATAAGATCAATATTCTCTCGAGCTAAACGCACCTTACTTTCAGAAATTCGCGAGACGTCCAGTAGGTCATCTAGATGCCTTCTTACTATATCCATCCGCTCACTCATTGTTGTGAGTGTTTCGATCTCGCTCGTATCCCGGCCGCCTTTAAGCTTAAGGAATTCGATACCGGAGAGGACGGGCGCAAGAGGGTTGCGTAATTCGTGTGCGAGAATCGCAATGAAATCATTCTTCGCTCTCGACTCAGAACTGACTCTTGCGAGCGCGTTTTTAAGCGTAAATAGTTGCGATTGGATCAAATTACTATTTACGCGACGATCTTCTTGGAGGGAAACAATGATATAGAAGATTACCGCGAGCGCGATAAGTAAGAGTTCTACCTCATACAGGAGATGCGGTGTTACATCTATCGGCGCAGTTGTGAGTATCGTACCCATGATTGCACATATTGAGGTGATGACGATCGCGAGTGTAACGAAGCGGGGTCGTAAGCGAAGAGCAATCCAGAAAAGCGGCACGAGTAGAAAATAGAGAAGCGAGATCCCAAATACTTCCTCCGTGTCATCGAGGAAATAGACGAGGTTAATTGAAATGAGAATGGCGAAAACGGCTAGGATCTCGATTATCTCTGCGGGATGGCGTATGAAATGACGCTTTGAGAACCAGCGGAGAATGAGTGGCGTAACGGTAAGGATGGAAAATAATGTCGCGACATATGTGTATCCCCACATTGAGAACGAATATGAAATACCACCGAGGATGCTCACTAGTCCAACGAGTGTCGGATAGATGAGCGAAATTACAAGAGTGATAGCGACCACGTATCCCATGTCACGCGTACGTCGAAAAATAGGATCAATGCCGACACGACGCAAAAGAGCTGCTCCAAGTATTGCTTGGAGTGTCGCTCCGATAGGAAGGGCGAATCCATAAGGCTCGGGTACTCCACCGATTATGACGGATAGCGAGGATACTGCTGCTACAACAGGCCAGAGTCGTAATCCGCCTAAGAAAAGGGCGCCTATCGCTATTCCGTATTCCGGGCGGATATGGGAGTTGAGAGGCAAGAAAGAACTCGACGCGTAGCTCACCGCTAGATAGGAAATGAAGAGCGCGAAGGCCGTCACCCACTCGTGCTTGTCGTAAAAAGATAAGAACCGAAGGAATCTGGGGTGCATAGAACGTAATACTAAAGGCATGTATCATGAGCGGCAAAGCCTTGGTGGCCCTACCGCCCTGCGTCTATTGAGGCTATACTATCTTAATTAAAATATCATGAACAAACTACTACCCCTCATCGCAGTCATCGTTATCCTCATCGGCGTACTCTTTGCATTAAACAAGTACATATATCAAGAAAAGCAAGGTCCAACTGATTATAAGAATGCTACTTACATTCTCGAAGGAGAGCCGGTCACTCTTAGTAATGGAGTGGCGGAGACGACAAATGGCACCTGGCGCTATTTTGGTAACGAAGCAACGGGCGATTTGAACGGTGACGGTATTCCCGACGTAGCGTTTCTTCTGACGTTCTCGGGCGGCGGAAGCGGTACATTCTTCTACGTCGTTGCAGCGGTTGCAACTCCTAGTAATACCTACAACGGGACGGAAGCTGTATTTCTCGGCGACAGGGTCGCACCGCAGCCTACCGAAATTCGAAATGGAGTACTTATCGTAAATTACGCGGATCGCGCCCCGGGTGAGCCGATGACAACGAGACCATCACAAGGGAAGAGTCTCTATCTTAAACTTGATCCCTCATCATTGCAGTTCGGAGAAGTGGCGCAGGATTTTGAGGGGGAGGCGGATCCTTCTCGAATGACTCTTACGATGAAGACCTGGAATTGGGTAGGTGCACAGTACAACGACGGAAAAGAAATAATTCCAAAACAACCGAACAAGTTCACAATCACCTTTGGAAATGACGGACGATTCGCTGCGACAACTGACTGTAATAGTATGAGTGGAGAGTACACGTCTACGGAGGACACTCTCTCATTTGGGCCGATCGCAATGACAAAGATGTATTGCGAAGGTTCTCAGGAATCGGAGTTCGCCTCGCTCCTCGAAAAGACTAGCAGCTACCTTTTTACGTCAAAAGGCGAGTTGGTGCTTGATTTGAAGCTTGATAGCGGCACTGTCACATTTAGATAGCCCACGTGGGTTGAGGGTATTTCGTTGGAGATAAAGCCCTCTGGTATACTGTGGGTACTATGAAAAATCTAATCATCGCTCTCTTAGTCCTTGGTCTTGGCGCCGCCGGTCTCTATCTATTCATAAACAGAACACCTGTAAATGAGGTACCGACTACAGGCACAGAAACAGAGACCGAGTCAGAAACAGGCGAGACCCCTGTGGTTGAAGATAAGGAGAAAACAGTCATCGGAAAATCAGATGAAGGACGCGATATCGTCGCATATCATTTCGGTACGGGAGATAAGGAAATCCTTTTTGTCGGCGGTATACATGGGGGCTACTCATGGAACACGGTGCTTGTCGCTCGTGAGACAATGGAGTACCTAAAAGCGAATCCGACTGCAGTTCCTGCGAACGTAAAAGTAACTGTCATTCCTGTGTTGAATCCTGACGGACTTTTGAAGGTTGTCGGGACTTCCACATCAAGTTTCGCAAAGGCAGATGTCTCTACTTCACAAGCGACGCAAGTATCTGGTCGTTTCAACGCAAATACGGTAGACCTGAATCGCAACTTTGATTGTGACTGGCAAGCAAATGGAACCTGGCAGAATCGAACGGTTAGCGGGGGAAGCGCAGCATTTTCTGAACCTGAAAGCCAAGCGATTAAAAATTACATCGAAGCAAACGAGCCCGATGCAGTGATTGTTTGGTATAGCGCTGCAGGCGGGGTGTTCGCTTCGAGTTGTCACGATGGTGTATTGCCGGAAACTCTGACGCTTACGAATCTGTACGCGAAAGCTTCTGGCTACAAGGAGTATCGAGACTTTGATTTCTACGAGATCACCGGAGATATGGTGAACTGGTTCGCGAAAGAAGGTATCCCAGCAATTAGCGTACTCCTCACTACCCACACTGATACCGATTGGTCAAAGAATAAAGCGGGTATTGATGCAGTGCTCAAGCACTACGCAGAATAATGCGAGTCATCTTTTCGAAACGAGCTTTCCTCTCGATCATCTGCGTCGTCGCAATTTTCATCGGTGCGTGGCTACTCCTTCGCGAGCGCACGCCTGACGAAGCGGTGGTAGAAGAACCCAAAACCCCTATTCACGAAATGATCGGGACATCCGTAGAAGGCAGGGCTATAGACGCGTACACATACGGGAATGGAGAAAAGCTTCTCGTATTCGTCGGCGGCATACATGGGGGATACGAATGGAATAGTGTTCTCCTTGCGTATAAATTTTTGGATTATCTAAACGAAAATCCAGAATTCGTCCCGCATGACTTTACGGTTACGGTAATTCCCGTGGCAAATCCCGATGGTCTTTATAAAGTGATTGGCAAAGAAGGCCGATTTACGATGCAAGATGTGTCCTCGTCTCAAGAGGTGCAAATTGCCGGGCGATTTAATGCCAACGGCGTGGACCTTAATCGCAATTTTGATTGTAAGTGGAAGCCGGAGAGTTCTTGGCGGGGGGATGTGGTCAGCGCGGGCACCTCGGCGTTCTCGGAGCCGGAGGCGCGTGCGCTGCGCGATTTCATTTTACGGAAGGATCCGGACGCAGTTGTTTATTGGCATAGTCAGGCCAACGCAGTGTATGCCTCTGAATGTGAAGATGGCATTCTTCCCGAGACGCTCTCAATTATGAACGCCTACGCAAACGCTGCGGGCTATTCAGCTGTAGAGTCTTTCGATGCGTATGAAGTCACAGGTGACACGGAAGGATGGCTTGCGTCTATCGGCATTCCAGCGATTACTGTCGAGCTTTCGACTCACGAGTCGATCGAATGGGAGAAAAACCTCGCAGGTATCAAGGCACTCCTCCTGTTAAGAAATGACAATGAGTAGCAAGACCGTGAATTTTCAGTATGTATTTCGTATACATCCTACAGTGCGGTGATGGATCCTTGTACACTGGTATAACAACTGATGTTGAGCGGCGATTCAACGAGCATAAGAAAAAGAAAGGAGGTCATTATACGAGTGCAAAGGGAGCATTAAAGATCGTGTACACCGAGAAGCATCCTGACAGATCATCCGCTTCGAAAAGAGAGGCTCAAATAAAAAGAATGTCCAGGCGAGGTAAAAAACTCCTACTCCAATAAAGCGTGTCACAAGATTCCTTCTACTGCGTTCATGAAGAATTCAGTCGATAGTGATAAAAAAAGACTAGTCAGGTCGAGGTAGTTCTTGGTTGTCGTTTTATCGATCCAGTCTCCTACAAAAAGTAAGAGTGTAGCAGAGGGTATTCATTTCTGTAGGTGAGCTGAAGATGCGACACATGCGCGGTAAGGGTAACGAATAGCTCATCGTCACCCTTACTACACCATTACAAACCCTCTAAGAGCTAGGCGCTCGAAGAGTTAACTAATTAAGTAATTATATGAGAAATCTATTACGAACAGGTCTTGCTCCGATCGTCGCAACCATTCTTGCGATAATTGCAATGCTTTGGGTGGCGAGTACAGTTTCGGCGCAAACCGCAGGAGTTACATACACAGTAAACAGTGCTTCAGGTGTAATTACTCCTGGTGCAACCGCCCAGACAGTAGCGAACATTACCCTCAATTACAATCAATCGGGTGGAATATATGTCTATGATATTCCTTTCAGTCTGACGGCTTCGGGCGGCGCGAACGTATCGAATCTAAGCAATTGTCAGGCCTACAATGCATCAAACAGCGTACTTTTAGGAAGTGCAGTATTAGCTGCTGGGAACAATACGTTTCCAATTTCAAATGGAGTACGTGTGCAGGGAGGAACTCCGACAACTGTCTCGATCCGATGTAATATCGCAACGGGGACTCCCTCCGGCGGATCGTTCCAATTCACGTCAACCGGAAGCACCACAACTCCAACACCAGGTACTGCTGTCATAACTGCTGTTTCGCCATCGACTTCATTGACGGCGGGTGGCACAGGTCAGACAGTTGCAAACATTACACTCACGAATAATCAGTCTGGAACAGTGGCATCTGTGACACAGATTCCGCTAAACGTCACAACCTCGGGTGGAGCATCGCTGGGTCAGCTTTCTTCCTGTCAGGTCTACAACCAGAGTGGAACAGCGATCTCAAGTGGTGCCAATGTGTTGAATTCCGTCCAGAACGCAAATACGGTAACTCTAAACAATGCCCTCCAGGTATCGGGTAACACCACTGAGAACCTCACGCTTCGCTGCAATGTTGCAAGCGGATTCCCATCTGGCGGTACGTACCAGTTCTCAAGCACTGGCAATCCGCCAACCACAACGCCAGCAGCGTCCCTCTCCGTATCGACTCCTGGAACATCGATCTCTCCGATAATTCAACCAGGGGCACAGGATGCGCTCCTTGCGATCGTGTCGCTGAGCGCAGCAGGATCTGGGAATGACATCACGATCTCATCGCTTCCTCTTACTGTGACAACAGGCGCAGGGGTGTTCGCGAACGACCTTACAGATTGTCGTGTACGAAATCTGAGTGGAGGAAATGCGGTCCTTAACACAGGCGCAAACGTTCCGGGTGTTATTACAACTGGCTCAAATGCGTTTCGTCTTGACTCTGCTCTCACGATCGCGCGTGGATCAACCACAAACCTCGCCGTTACCTGTGATGTGAGCGCTACGGCTACGCGAAGTGGAACAATCCAACTCGGGATCGTTCCTTCCTCCCTCAGCGCAACCGCTGTAGGAACAGGAGCAGGTGTGGTGCCAACGGGAAGCGGTAATGGCAGCATGATCCTTATCGCACCGGCCACAACTCCGACGACACCAGGTGTTCCTAACACCGGAGCAGGTGGTAGCGCAGGGAGAAATGTCCTTGCGCTCACTCTCTCGGGTTTAGTGACCTTGGCTGCAGGACTCTATCTCCGCAGAAAGCTCGCCAACTAGACGCTCACTAGTTGCGTGGAATCGGAGCAGCGGATGATATAACGATCATCCGCTGCTCCCCCACAGGAAGACTTCAAAGATCACTATATGAAAATAATTCCCATAATTCTCGCGGTCGCAACCCTTGTCATCGGAAGTGTCGTCTTTCTTTCGGTGGGAGGGAAGGCAATCGTCTATGGATCTGACACTGAAGTACGCGAAGGCGCAGAGTCATCAGAAGAGCACAGTGAAGAAATAGTCGTTCCTGCCGCGATGACATTGCAGATTCCTGTTCTCAATATCGATGCTGACATTGAGTTCGTTGGAATAAACGAAAAGGGGAATATGGCAAGTCCGGCAAAATATGAGGATGTCGCGTGGTATAAGCACGGCCCTGTGCCTGGGGAGATCGGTAGTGCAGTGATAGCAGGGCACCTAGACAATGGACTTGGGCTTCGAGGTGTATTTGAAGATCTGTCTAATCTCAAAAAAGGGGATGATGTGTACGTGAATAAAATAAATGGAGAGCGGCTCCATTTCGTTGTAGCTGAGATAGTCACGTATCCGTATAAAGAAGTTCCCACTGAGCTCCTATTCAATCAAGCAGATGATGAGCGACTAAACCTTGTCACCTGCGTTGGGAAGTGGCTCAGTAAGGAAAAGACATATAGTGAGCGGCTCATAGTGTACACAACACTCGTGGGGAATAGTCTGTCATCAGATATCAGCTTATAAATAATTTTCTAGGATATGAATTCAAAAAACGTAGTGATAGGGGTCTTGGTAATCGCTGTACTCATCCTCTGTTGGATGTGGCTTGATGCGCGAAATGACATGAAGAATGTTCTCGCAAATCTCGAATCTGAGACTCGCGATTACCAGGCAGAAATTAAAGAGAAGTGCGGCGAGAACGCAACACCTGCACAGATAGAAGCAAACGAAGAATGCCAGGAGGCACTCGAAGATCTTGCGGAGGCGCTTGAAGACTATCAGGTGAAGCTAGACGACGCTGAAGCGGAAGCAGAAACGGAAGCAAGTACTTCGAACTAATCTTTTATAGAAAAGATTTCACAAAACCCTCGCACATGCGGGGGTTTTGTTTTTATAACAAACGTAACGGTCTGCTATACTTTCTCCATGGAAGGTTTCGATCCCAAATTGCAGGAAATGAATGCAAAAATAGATGCGATTTGGAAGTCTGTTGAAAAAACTCGCAAGTATCACCTGGTCACAATGTGGCTCACTATAGTATTCCTGGTAGTGCCTCTCGTCGCGGCAATGTTCGTACTTCCGATGTTTCTTACTTCCTACGTAGGCTCCTACGATACAGCGTCCCTTGATCCCGAAAGTAAAGGTCAAATAGAATTGCTGCAAAGTTTATTGGAGTAATCTTACCGCTCAGAATATGAGATCGATTCTATTCATACTAGTAGGTGTTATTATTGGGCTCGGGGCTGGGCATGCACTATTCAATACGGAAAAATCGACGGAGCCTAGTACAGTAGATGCATCCTCGATGCAGGCTCACGGCGCAATGTCGCATGCTATGTTGGAGATCGATAAGACAAAACCAATACCGAACGTTTCCATCGATGTGATGCCGGATTCCAAGGATGGGTACAACATACATGTTACGACTAGAAATTATTCCTTCACTCCTGAGAGTGCTGGAGATGCGCCAATCGCAAACACGGGGCATGCGCACCTATTTGTAAACGGAACGAAAGTTGCCAGAGTGTACGGCGAGTGGATATACGTCGGTCCGGAATTATTTCGGGAGGGTACGAATGTAATCCAAGTGACCCTCAATGCAAACGATCATAGTGAGTGGGCGATCGATGGTATGCATATCGCTGCAGAAGCGAAGGTTGAACGATAATCGATCGTGAAAAGGTACAAGGTACAATCGAAAGTCGTATTGTGGCCGGGCGAACAGGGTGCATGGCATTTTGCGCACGTAGATAAGAAACAATCAGCAGAACTTAAGGAGAAATTTACCGCACACAAAAGAGGGTTCGGCTCGATCCGCGTCGAAGTGACGTTAGGGAAAACGCAATGGGATACATCTATTTTCCCAGATAGTCGTTCGGGCACGTATCTCTTGCCGCTCAAGGCAAAGATTCGTTCCGCAGAAGGAATCCAGGATGGGGATTCGATAGCTTTTGTACTAGTTCCTAGGACGTGAATCCAATTGATTTGAGGAATGTCGCAAGTTCTGGGCCTTCAATCTTCCGATATTCTCCAGTTTTCAAACCCTTAAGTCCGATGTTCATGATACGCGTTCGTTCGAGTTCGGCTGTGGTAAGTCCGAGCGCAGAACACATGCGACGAATCTGATGTTTCTTGCCCTCAGTAATAGTAATGAGGAATTTTTTCTTGCTGAGCACTTTCACTTTGCATGGCTTCGTCATGTAGCCTTCAATATCAACGCCTCGTTCCATGCGAAGTTTGAGATTATTTGGTAGCTCTTCATTTGTCGTCACCACGTACTCTTTTTCGTGCTCGTATTCAGGGTTAAGAAGTTTGTCAGTGATGCGGCCATCGTCGGTAAGAATGATAAGGCCATGGGAGTCTTTATCGAGTCTGCCGATAGGGAAAACACCTACCAAAGGGATGCTCTGGCGGATGTCACGCTCATCTTCTTCTGGGGAGTGTGTGATCACGCCCCGGGGCTTGTTGTATGCGAAATAGCGATGTTCTTTCGTGCGAAAGCGGACCTCCACGACGTCATTTTCGGACACTTTATCTCCCAAAACGGCCTTTCTTCCATTGATAAGCACTTTACCTTGCTCGATATAGGTATCGGCCTCACGCCTTGTCGCGAAGTTCTTATGCGCAAGGTACTTATTGATGCGCATCGGGTATTCAGCATCTGTCATGCGAGGCAGTATACATTGTGCTGAGAATAAGGTAACTTGTGTCGATAATGGGGAGAGAAGAAGCGCTGATCCGATTCGAGAATGTCTCGTTCGTACATGGACACAACAAGCCGATCCTTGATGAGGTGAGTTTTTCCGTACGCCGTGGTTCTAAGATAACTCTCATGGGTCAGAATGGTGCGGGGAAAAGCACCATCTTTGGTCTCATTACTCGCGCCCTATCTCCCGAGGGTGGAGACATACATATCCCACACGGGCTCTCTATCGCGATCTCACGACAGGTAATTCCTCGTACGGAGCTCGACCTTACGGTGAAGGAATTCTTTGAGAAGGTGTTTCCGAAGAAAGTGTATGATATCGATCCGAAGATCGACAAGATCTTGGAAGTCGTTCACCTGCACGCTCCGCATGACCGCATCGTGCGCTCATTTTCTGGGGGTCAGCAGGCTCGGCTCCTCCTTGCGTCAGCCCTTATTCAGGATCCGGACCTTCTTCTTCTCGACGAGCCGACGAACAACTTGGACAAGGCAGGTATCGCGCACCTTACGCAATTTCTTATCGAATACAAAAAAACGTGTGTCGTCATCTCGCACGATGCAGACTTCTTGAATTCATTCACTGAAGGTGTCTTGTACCTCGATGCGCATACACGAAAAGTAGAACAGTACGCTGGAAACTATTTTGATGTGGTCGAGCAGATCAAAGTACGCATCGAGAAAGAGAACATGAAGAACGCGCAGCTCGAGAAGACAATTATTGCGAATAAAGAAAAGGCGAACTACTTTGCCCACAAAGGAGGTCAATTGCGTCTTGTCGCAAAGCGCATGCGTGAGAAGGCGGAAGCTGCTGAAGAAGAAATAGTTGAAGTGCGCAAAGAAGATAAGACTATTAAATCATTCACGATCCCTTGTCAGAGAGATCTTTCTGGCGATCTCCTCACTATAAAATCGTATAAGACAATTAAGAACCACAAATCGGTCACGCATAAGAAAGCACTCGCACTTCGCAAGAATCAACACCTCCTTCTCAAAGGGCCGAACGGAATCGGGAAATCGACCCTCCTTGAGGCGCTCGCATCCGGCAAGGCAGAAGGTGCGACTATCGCGGATGGCGTAAAGATTGGTTATTACCGACAGGATTTCTCAAACCTCGATTTTGACGCTACCGTTCGCGACGTACTGTTTTCTGTCATGGATCGTGCACTGGAAGAACCTATGCGCGTCGTTGCAGCAGGATTTCTTATCTCCGGCGATCTTATTCAATCGAAGATCGGACATTTGTCCGAAGGCCAGAAAGGATTGGTTGCATTTGCGCGTCTTGTACTCATGAAGCCGGGGCTACTCATTCTCGACGAGCCAACAAATCACATCAACTTCCGTCACCTTCCGGTGATCGCACAAGCGCTCGATGAGTACGAAGGCGCGATGATCCTTGTATCGCACGTGCCTGAGTTCGTCGCAAAGATCCGCATCGATGAGGTCCTCGACCTAGAAAAGTGATATTGTGCTCCTATGCTAGTCGATGAAGTAACAATTGAATTGGAGGCAGGGCACGGAGGACGTGGCGGTGTCTCATTCCATAAAGTGCCTCTCATGCGAGGTCCGAATGGCGGGGACGGAGCTCGCGGCGGCTCAATTTACTTTGAGGGAGTGCTCGACATCAATGCACTCGCGAACTATCAACGCGTGCGTGTCGTAAAAGCTCAGAATGGAAAAAATGGACGCGGCTCATTCGTCGATGGAAAGCGTGGTGAGGACACCATCGTGAAGGTGCCGGTGGGGACGACGATCACGAGCCTCGATAGCGGTCACGCAAGGGAAATCACGTACGTTGGCGAGCGAATCCTCGGCGCGGGCGGCGGGAACGGCGGCCGCGGTAATTACAAATTCCGCTCGGCGACCAACACGACCCCGATGGAATTTGAGGAGGGTGTCCCGGGCGATAAAACAAAATTTCGCCTCGAACTTCGCCTCATTGCCGATGTTGGTCTTATCGGATACCCAAACGCGGGAAAATCCACTCTTTTGAATACAGTGACGAGTGCCAAGAGTAAGATCGGAAGCTATGCGTTCACGACACTTGAGCCGCATCTTGGTTCCTACTACGGACTCATTCTTGCGGATATTCCAGGCCTCATCGAAGGCGCATCCGAAGGAAAAGGTCTCGGAGTTAAGTTCTTAAAGCATGTTGAGCGAACGAAAGTGTTATTTCATCTCATTTCCGCTGAATCAGAGGATCCAGTGAAGGACTATAAAGTGATACGAGCGGAATTGGAGAAATATAATCCAGCATTTAAAGACAAGCCTGAGTACGTACTTCTTACAAAGATAGATATGGTCACTCCGGAAGAAGTGGAGGCAAAAGTGAAGGCTCTGAAGAAGATCAAGCTAAAGCCGATCCCTGTGTCCGTCCTCGATGCGAAGGGTCTTGAAAGCATCAAGAAGATGCTCAATGAGCTTAAGGATGAGAAGTTGGGCGAGGGAAAAAGCGCGGCGAAATAACTCTGCCTTTATCTTTATGCGGAGGCTCTCTTTCTAGCAACTGCCGATGAGTAGTACGCGGCAACAACGAATGCGAGGCCAATTCCTCCAGTGATAACCTCCGGCACTTCGACGAGAAGCCCAGCGAGCATGGCAAGCGCAAGACCCATGACGGCCCAGTGTGCGCCGTGTTCGAGATAGGTGATCGTTTCGAGGGTACGCTTTCTCACAAGAAAGACTGTAAGGGTACGTACGAATAAAGCGCCGATACCGAGACCTACCGCAATTATCGGGATCGAGCTCGAAAGTGCGAAAGCACCGACGACCGAGTCAAGCGAGAAGGCAGAATCAAGGATGTTGAGGTAGATAAAGAGTGAAAAACCACTTGCCGCAACCGCGGTCGCCTTAGTCTTTATTGAGAATGAGCTCATGACACCCTGCATCGCAAGGAAGAGAATAATACCAATGATTCCTGAGACGAGTACGGTTGCCCTCGCTTCGTCCGGCACCATAAACGAAAGACCCGCGAGGAAAGTGAGCGCGATACCGAGCTCGATGGATTCGATACGGCCCCAACTTGCGAGACGACGTTCAATTATTTTAAGCCAGTGCTTTTCCTTTGACTCGTCCATGAAATATTTCAGAGACACCATGATGAGGAACGATGCGCCGAATGCGTTGATCGCATACTTTGCCTCCTCCAGCATGTGCCCGTACGTTGCGGCATCGAATAGCGCGAGTTTTGCAATAACGACAGGGGATGTGAGAAGAATGAGCGATACGATAAGAATAGGAAGTACCAAACGTGTACCGAAAACCGCAATAAGGATTCCCCATGTCAGAAAGCGTTTTTGCCACACGGGCGACATGCGATCGAGGACGCGGGCGTTCAGCACGGCGTTGTCGAATGAGAGGGTAACTTCGAGGACTGAAAGTAGAACGGCGATAAAGAACGCGGAAAATCCAAGGTAATAATAGAGCCCACCGAGCGCCGCCGCTGATACAAGGAGAGAAGGCAGAAAGAATCTGACTGTGCTGGACATTGGGTCCTACTGTATCACAACGGCGCCTTCAGCCAACAGTCATTTTCCAAGAAGACTGCATTGACCGCGAGAAAGCCTGCTATACTTTCTCTATGGATTTCTTCACAAATTTTAAATACACGCCTCTCAATATATTAAAAGTAGCAGTCGTCGGTGTCCTTGGTCTCATCGTTCTCGTTTTTGCGCTCAGTATTTTGAATTCTACTGTTAAACCACTCCTCCAGCAGGGAATTGCAGGAGTATCTTCGCCCTCTATGCCACCGTCCTACGGTATGGGGGGAGGGTATGCAGAAAGTGACGCCTCCTATAACTACTACAGTAAGGGCGAAGGGGTAAACCTCTCTGTCCGAAATATCATGCCGTACCCTCAGCCGATAGGCGGAACAGTGGGTAATGACGCTGAAGAGTACGAAGTGACGGATTACAGCGCGTCAATTGAAACTCGTAATCGCGAGAAGACATGCCGAATGATTGCAGATCTCAAGGTGCGTTCGTATGTCATCTTCGAGAGCGCGAATGAATCCGATACGACCTGTAGCTACTCATTCAAAGTTGAACACGAGCAAGTCGAAGAAATTTTAGCGTTCATTAAAGAGCTCAATCCGAAAGATCTTTCGGAAAGTACATACACGATTAAGCGCCAGATCGAAGATTACACAAGTGAAGAAGAGATCCTCACTAAGAAACTCGCTTCAATTGATGAAACTCTCGCAAATTCAATACGCGCTTACAATGAGATAACTGCTCTCGCAACCGGCTCGCAGAATGTAGACACGCTCGCAAAGATAATTGATAGCCGGCTCCAGTTGCTCGAGCGGCTTACGCAGGAGCGCATCAATATCAACGCACAGCTCGAACGACTCGCACGCGCAAAAGAGGAGCAGCTCGATCGCTTGGAGTACACATACTTTAACGTGTATGTATACGAGAATAAATTTGTAGACTTCGAGAACATTCAAGATTCTTGGAAAGCGGCCATCCGAGATTTCTTCGCGACCGTAAATAAGGCATTCCAGGATGCGACGATCAATCTCATCGCGCTCCTCATATCAACTATTCCATTCATCTTATATCTCATCATCCTGCTTGTAGCTGCAAAATATGGTTGGAAGTTTGTGAGACGTGTTTGGGAGAAGTAATGCTACTATGGTCCGCGTGAAGAAAGGACCACAAAAAACCTCCTGGGAGCCGGTAGCCTCGTGGTATGACGAGATGCTTTCCTCACAGGATACATTTCAGACTCAGGTCATCCTGCCGAATCTCCTCCGACTACTACCGCCAAAAGGGAAGCGCATAATAGATATTGCGTGTGGCCAAGGGTTTTTCTCAAAGAATTTTGCAGACGCGGGCGGAGAGGTGCTAGGTATTGATATCGCCCCCTCTCTCATTGAGCGTGCAAGAGAAAATGCAGGAAAGAATTTGAAATTTGAAGTAGCGTCCGCGTCGAAGATGAGTATGGCAGAGAGCGGTTACTTTGACGGTGGAATGATCGTGCTCGCACTTCAAAATATTGAGGACATGCCAGAGTCGCTCGCGGAAGCAGCGCGTGTCTTAAAAAACAACGGCACCCTTGTCATCGTTCTAAATCATCCTTGCTTCCGCATTCCTAAAGCATCGTCGTGGGGGTTTGATGAGACGATGAATACCCAGTATCGACGCGTTGATCATTACGGTGTCCCGTTCTCGCAGAAAATCGACATGACGCCTGGCGCGAAGAATGAGGGCGAGAAAATTCACACTATGTCATTTCATCGCCCGCTTCAGGATTACGTGAAATTCCTCGTGAAAGCAGGATTTGTCGTTGTGGGTCTCGAAGAGTGGATATCACACAGAAGAAGCGAAAAAGGCCCGCGCTCTGAAGCAGAAGATACGGCCCGAAAAGAATTTCCCATGTTTCTCACGATAGTCTCTCGAAAGAATTCATAATTTTGCTGTACGTCTAAGAGTGTGGCATTGTGCTGTTGCTTCCCGGACTAGGGGGAAGAGTTCATGGAGAACAACGCGCATGCAAGAAGTTGCGGATTGTTACACGCTCGCGGGGGCGATGGTACGGACCGGGATTCCAGGGGTGCATAACGAGCCGGGTCTCCGCGCTCTTCTTTTGGGGTCGCTGGTCATTCATTTCGGTGCGGGACCAACAGGGTTACTGCCGATATGCACACACAATACCCTATGGAGTGCTGCGCCGATCACGACCAAGGGGAAGATCGTAAAGCTCGTCGGTGGACATCAGCGTGGCACGGCCTTGCTCTGCGTCGACGGAAGGAATCTTGCGTTCCCTGAGCCTCCGCCGGAGCTCGATTTCAGCGGCGATCCGCTGATGCCAAGACTGATGTGGCCCGGCGGCGAAGGGGTTGAAGTCCCCACGGCGCAATCTGGAATGCGATCAGATCCTGATCAGGTTCAGCTGTTCGCGTTGACGGAAGGGAAGTCCATCCTTGTCGTCGACAAGAACGTGCGGATCATGAACGTGACGATGCATCCGGACGGCATTCCGCACGCGGTGATGGCAACGGTCGAAGACGTGGTTCGCCACGTCATCGGGCGCTCGCTGTTCGCGCGCACTGGGCTCGAACTGTTGTGGTGCCTGCGAGTGCTCAATCGCATCGGTAAGCGTGATCTAGCAGAACCCGTCCTCACGAAGATGCAGCACAGGAATCCTCGATTTGTCCTCGACTGGGACAACCTGAGGCTGTATCCGGACTCGGTGAGACCGTAAGGAACGGCGGGCGGCTTCTCCGCGAAGCCGCCCGCGAAAATCTTCATTTTAAAAACATGAGCGTGATATAGTTTTCTTATATGCTTAATCACATCGGACTACACGTGAAAGACGTTGAGAAAAGTAAGGCGTTTTATTCAGCAGCACTTGCGCCACTTGGATACAAAGTGTTAAAAGAATTTCCAGAATGGAATGTCGTGGGTTTAGGTGAAGAGAATCCTGATTTTTGGATATCAAAAGAAGAGAGCGCGGGAACAACGCACGTCGCATTCACTGCAGTAAATCATGCGGCGGTCGACGCATTCTACGAAGCAGCGATTGCAAACGGGGGAAAGGATAATGGAAAGCCAGGAATTCGCGAGATGTATAGTCCGACGTATTACGCGGCGTTCGCGTACGATCCGGATGGAAATAACATAGAGGTCGTAAGTTTCACTCCATAATTCCTTTAATTTCCTCGATAAAAAACACTGTTGCGCGATTTAAGATAGAGGTATACGGTTAATGCATATGGCAAAGTACATCATCGGAGTCATCGTGCTGATCTTACTCGCAGCGGGAGGGTATTACATGCTCAATAACGACATCACTCCTCCGCAGGAAGAAACTCCACCTGTCATTGAACCAACAACTAGCACGTACGCGACTTCTACTTTCTCGGTCACGTATCCAAAGGAATACATGATTGATACAAAGTACCAGTACAAGGGAGTTCCAAATAAACCGATCGATGGCGTAAGTTTTACGATCCCGCTTTCGATGGCGACAGGTACGAATCTCTCCGGCGATTCGCGTGTCTCGATCGAGTGGTTGCCACGAGCAAGAACATGCACAGCTGATATTTATTTCCTCGACAACGTGCGTGCGCGTGAAGTAACAGAAGGAGGTATGAAATATTCCGTTGCGTCAACGAGCGACGCTGGGGCAGGGAATTTCTATGAGGAAATGGTATATGCACTTCCGGAGAGTTCTCCGTGCACAGCCGTACGATATTTCATTCATTCAACGAGTCTTGGTAACTATGCGACCGGAACAGTTCGCGCATATGATCGCGTAGGACTTATCCGCGCGTTCGATAATCTCCGTACATCCATCAAGTGGGGAGGCGCATCAGTGTCCACAACGACCGTACAAGACTTTTGACACGGGACTGAATTGGAGGCATAATGTAATAAGCACTGCGTTTGGGGTGCTTATGTGATGCGGCACAAGGGGGCCACATGATGCATGCACGCAATGTAGTTCCTGCTGTTCGTCAGCAGGTAACCGTCGTCGCTCTCCCGGGTATCGACCTGGAAGAGTTCCGTCGGAAGAACCAGAAGAAGGAGCGGCGCCTGAATCGTCTCATCGTAGGGACGCTGATTCTCGGCATCTTTCTGATCGCTGGTCTCAAGTGGTGGCTGCCGGATATGTAGCGGCAAGTCTCCACGTCTCAATCTCGCGCGGCGGACCTTCGGGTCCGCCGCTTTGCTTTTATGTACAACATCATCCAAAGATGATTTAGTGCATACCGCTTTGCTCTAACCTCGAAAGGAGGGCTCGTTGAAGAGGGTGCGGAATCTCGCTATAGCTCTAGCCCTTCTTGGTGTGTCCGTGGTCTTTCTGCGGTACATCACGGGGGCGGATTCAATACAATCGCTGCTCATCGCCGTTGCCTTGTTTGTGGGAGAGGTCACGTGGGGTTCGGCTATTAGCCGGGCAGTGTTCGTTATTGTCGCGGTCTTGATCGTCTTGTTCATTCCCGTTCTCTTGCGTCGACGCCTCAAAATACGATGGCGGTTCTGGCGGATGCGAATTCGCCACTCGCTGCTCTATGTCAGCGAGCGTGGGTGGCTCATGTGGAACAGCCTGCCCCTCTTTGTGCGCGCTGTTATCGTGATGGGTACGGCGATGCTTGCGGGTAGTACGCTGTGGCTCATCGCCTTCCTGCTCCCGTTCCTGGCGAAGACGGCGTTCGGCATCGTGGTGATCCGCTATCTCGCGCAAACAGCTGCGGCCCGAAGCGTTCGCGGCCTGACACCGTATGCGTGGAGACTCCTGCCTCGCCCTTTGCGATCCGTTGCAGAAAGAGAGTATCGCCGCCTGTGGTGGAGAACGACGCGGCGCGCTATCCGAGAGAGGAAGGCACGAGAGCTCTTGATCGCAAAACATCGTGAAGAGCGCAGACAGAAGAAGATCGCTCCGTGAAGCCGCGACGCAAATGCCGCGGCTTCTTTCTTATTACAGTACGTGATATGTTTTTCGCCGGCTTCACAACGGCTCTAACGAGCGAGGGAGGAAAGCATGAAAGGCTTACTCGGTCAGTTTCTGCTCTGGGAATGGGAGGGCACTGCACGGTTTCGCAGGGCGTCGCTCATCTTCGTTGGGCAGACGACACTCTTGCTCATTGCACTGATTCTCGCAGACAGCGTTCTAATGGCGCGCGAACCTTTGCGGGCGCCACCGTTCGTTGCTCTCGTGCCAAGGCCGCCTGCTCTGCCATGGGAAGAGGAGCGTCCCTCGCGCGGGGGTGACGGCAACACTCCCCGCGACAATGGTCACAGAATCCTTGTGGGCGCGCGTCCTTCCGCAGCCGGGCGGCGAGTACGGCGCGGCGGACACCGCAACAGGAATCGAGATCCTGTCGCCGAATAGGCGGATATCATTACGGGCCGGCGCCATGCGCCGGCCTGAAGCTTTTACATATCCTCCAATTTTGATATATTCACGCGATGCAATTAAATTTTCCACACAAGTTTTCAAAATTTGAGGCGAAACAAAAGGTGAAGCAGATGCTTGAGGCTGCGCGTACACAGCCAGAATTTAAGGAGAAGGTGAACATTACAGAAGAGCGCTGGGAGAATGACGTATTTCATTTTGCTTTTACCGCCCAAGGTCAGCACATCAGCGGTACGCTCGAAGTCAAAGAAAAAGAATATGACATCAACGCAAAATTGCCGCTTATGATGCGCCTCTTTGAAGGGAAGATAAAGAAAGCTATTGAAGCGCAGACCAAAGAGCTCCTCGGCTAAATGGAACCTCAAGTCATCGCGGATAAGGATTCGATTCTCGTGCTCGACAAGCCCGCAGGTCTAATCGCGCATTCCGATGGCCGCACAAAAGAGCCGTCGGTTGCCGAGTGGCTTTTGAGACGGTATCCAGAATTGTCATCAGTTGGCGAACCGTGGGTGTCCCCTCAAGGAGAAACGATTCTTCGACCGGGTCTCGTGCACCGACTCGATCGGACAACTTCAGGCGTGATGATCGTTGCAAAAGCTCCTGAGAGTTACACGTATTTCAAAAAAGAATTTAATCAACGAAGGATCGAAAAAACATATCGTGCGTTCGTGTATGGTCACATTGCGGAGAAGGGAAGAGTTGTTGCTGAAATTGTTCGCAGTCCTAAGCCCCCGCGAAAGTGGTACGCGCGTCCTTGCGATGAAAGTGATAAACGCGCGGCTATTACGGAATGGACGCTGCTCGAACATCGAGAGAAAGATGGCATACCGTATTCATATATAGAAGTGCGACCGCTGACCGGCCGCACGCACCAGATACGCGTGCACCTTTCTTCGATCGGGCACGCGCTTGTTGCAGATCATCAATACGCACCAGATCAGCCCACTCTCGGATTCACTCGCCCGATGCTTCACGCATACACAATTTCTCTGACCCTACCAAATGGGAATCCGGCGACTTATACAGCCTCACTGCCAAACGATTTTATCGTGTAAGTTGACTCAGTCTGAATTTTATTGCAGTATCCATTTAGCTCCGGAAGGAGAACCCTCATATCGGGAGACCGCAATGACACGAGATGAAGAATTGCTCCTGAAGGCACGTGAACTGCAGGATGAGCTTCGGAGGAACGGGCAGATTAATACCGGCGAAATGATCGTGATCGAACTCTTCGCAGAGCGCGACCCGGTCGTGCGGATCGAGCCGATGAAGCGGGGTACCAAGGAAGTTCTGACCGACCACGACATCGGCGACGCGGATTGGGATCTTGTCTTGTCCCAGCCCTGGACGTCTGCACAAGCCGACTTTCTGCAGCTGATCAGGGCAAACGGCAATCAGGCGACGGCCCTCTCAGGTGAGATTGGAGTTACTCGTGGCAGGATTAATCGGGAGTTCGCGCGATACCTGTTGCCGTATCAGCTTCGCCTCGAGGATGGCCGCGCAGGTCACCCGAGGCGGCCAGTGCGTCTCTTTCGGACGAGGAAATAGATTTCCTGTCATCTCGCCTCGCCACAGAGCCGTCACGTCGCGCTCATGGCGAGGCGGCTTCTGTTTTTAGATAAAAGCTACTGTAAATTTGTGTCCGAAAGAAAAATACATAGAATGCCGCCATGCCTTCTATACTGAGAAATTTGAAGTCCTACTCCTTCTTTTTCGCGAGCGGGATCCTTTTCCTTTTGAGCTTTCTATTCTGGCTCGCTCCGACTACACGTCCGTCTGACATTGTGAATGCGGTACAAGAATCCATGGGAGCGGCAGTTGCAGCAGTGATGCCTCAAGAGCCTCTCTTTGAATACATTGAAGTAATTGGTGGGTGTGGACCGTATTACACAGGGGGAGACTGTGTTGAGCTGCGCGCGGGCCCAAGTCTTGAGTACAGAATCATTGAGCGCCTCCGCATAGGGGTCGTTTTGAAAGTCGAAAAGAAAGAAGTGGTTGACGGTCTCACGTGGTACAAGATCGATCAGAACGATGAATGGCTCCGCTATCCTGAACGAGTGAAAGGCGAGTGGTATGTATTCGCGAGCCCTACTACTGTCCGCGAATTTCTCGATGTTGGCACTAAGGATCTCTCTTCCATCACGAATGCGACCAGTACGAAGAAGATTCTCGTGGATCGCTCCGAGCAAATGCTCTACGCGTACGACGGCGATACTCTATTTACACAATTATCTATCTCAACTGGCATCCAGCTTACTCCGACACCTCGCGGCACGTTCACTGTCTATAGGAAGACTCCGAGTCGCTACATGCAAGGTCCGCTACCGGGCATCAGTGAGAAGTATTACGATCTTCCGGGCGTCCCGTGGAATCTTTATTTCTCGGAACAGGGAGCCGTCATTCATGGTGCGTATTGGCATGATAAGTTTGGACAAAGGTGGTCTAGTGGTTGCGTAAATGTGCCGCTCTCGGGTGCGCGCGCAATATATGAGTGGGCTGATGTAGGCACAACGGTAGTCGTACGGGACTAAGACTCGCGAGGGATCTTAATACACAGACCGGTCAAAATGCCGTCTGGCTCATTGCTATACTGAAATTTGAGAGCTTTATCATTATGTATATTATATGGATATAACAGTGTTTCTTTCCCAAATTTGGGGACCAGTCCTACTTGCACTCGGTCTTGGTTTTTTTATGAGCCCGAAGTTTTACATCAAACTCTATCGCGACATCGAAAGAGAGACGTTCGCCGTATTCTTTTTTGGCGCGGCAGGAATTGCAGCCGGAATTGTGCAAATTCAATTCCACAATGTGTGGGAGACTATTCCTCAGATCATCGTGAGTCTCCTTGGCTGGGGACTCGTCGTCAAAGCTGCCACGTTCACTATCTTTCCAAAGATTGCTGATCGCGGAGGTGATTGGGCTGTCGGCTCAAAGCTTGTTCCGGGAGTCGGCGCTGTACTCGTGCTTCTCGGAGGATACCTTTCTTGGATCGGCTTCTTCGGATAAGCGCTCGCTAAGTGCGTAGGGCTTCGCGTATACTTCTCGCATGATACGAGCAGTCATTTTCGACATGGACGGCACCATGTTCGACACGGAAATTCTCTGGAAGGATATTTCGAACAAAGTAGCGCAGAAATACGGCCATGAAGTGGACGACACGTTGCGTACGCAAATGATGGGGAAGAAAGACAAGGAATCGCTCGGCGCAATGAAAGAGTATTTCGGATTGTCCGACAGCATCGATGACCTCATTCATACGCGCAGAAAAATGATCTTGGATGACGTGCGGACGGCGGGGGTGAAAGAAGGTTTGTTTGAACTACTCAATCTCTTGGATAAGAAGGGAATCAAAAAGGCTGTCGCTACGTCGTCATTTCGCGAATTAACGCAGAAATTTCTAGCGCAAGCGGGGATAGAGGATAGATTTGATGCGATTGTGTGCGGTGATGATGTCACTATTGGGAAACCGGATCCGATGATATTTCTAGAAGCATCCCGCCGTATTGGCGTGCCGCCTGCCGAATGTCTCGTCCTTGAAGACTCGCAAAACGGAGTGGAAGCTGGCGCAGCGGCCGGAATGACGGTTTTTGCTATTCCGCATGACTCGTCTCGGTATCAGAATTTCCGTGTCGCAACTCGTGTCTTAAAATCAATGAAAGAAGTAGATGAGAAGTGTTTGGAGTCTCTCTAAAAAGCGCTGCGTAATATCAAAAAATAGTGCGGGCCGGGAGCGATGGCTCCCGGCCCCGTGTGCAAAGCCGACGTTGTTGGTCAGCCAGATGCAGGATCTGCTTCGGCAATGTCCCGCAGGCGGGTCGCGCCGGTGAGCGCCATCATGCGATGGCTCTCTTCGTGACACCAGCACGCGATCATATGCACGTCGTGCGCGTCGAGGTCGAGCACGCGCATCACGTCGCCGACGGTTTCCTCAGTCGGGACACCATGGGCGTTGAGGGCCGTCACGACCGGATCGAATATGGTCCCCGTGGTCGGCGTAGCGGCAAGAACAGACGGGGCCATGCTCTCGACCCGGAAGATCGTCTGATAGAGCGTCTGCTTCTTGGCGTCCAGAGCATTCGCCGCGATGGCGAGGAGCGCCTGCCGCGTAAGCGGAACAGGGAGCGCCGTGGCAGTCACGGTATCCCGTACCAGCTGGTTCATCGTCGTGTTCCTTGTGGTTGGACAACGTTTTCGGAACATTACGCAAAACTCGATATGTTCCGCTCACGAGCCTACCACCATGGAGTAAATTTCCAAAAAGGTGTTTTGCACAAGAAATGTTAGCTGATGATGTGCGATAATTAACGGATGGAAGCGTACTCTTGGTACTCGACTCTGATTAAGCCAGACTGGGCGCCGCCCGCGTGGCTTTTCTCGCCTGTGTGGACCATCCTCTACACAATCATCGCGGTTTCGTTTGGCTATGTGTTTTATCTGGTGTTCAAGAAACGACTGCCTCCAATGGTTGCGCTCCCGTTTGCGCTCAACCTCATTTTCAACGCAGCGTTCACGCCGCTGCAGTTTGGTTTGCAAAATAATCTTCTCGCTGCCGCGGACATACTGCTCGTCCTCGCTACGCTCATATGGGCGATGGTCGCTATCTATCAACATCACAAATGGGTCGCGTTCGCGAATATCCCGTACCTCCTTTGGGTTTCGTTTGCGACGGTCCTTCAGCTGACGGTCACGTATTTGAATTTTTAGTTCCAGTTTTTGCAGCCCGTGGCTTCTCTGGAATCAAGACAAAAAGAGAGTACTATCGCGGTCGGACTGCACGTTCACAAGACAACGAAGAGAGTGGCGCATGCCCACGAAGCCCGTACTTTTGGGGTGGGTGGGCCTGGGGCTCACCTTCCTCAAACCGCTTGAAGCGATCCTCATCATCGCGCTGATTGTTTTCGAATCCAATTTCTCAGCCAGCATTCTCATCCTCCTCCTGATGATCATCGATCTCTTCGATGGGATGATCTTCGAGCGATCGACACCACAGATGGTGGAGAAATACGGTTGGCTTCGCCGGAAAGCGGATGCTATCGGCGACAGGCTCAGCATATGGAGTGTATTCCTCACACTGATCTTTCTCGCGAGCATGCCGTTCTTTGTCTACGGCCTGGTGCTGGTGAGGGAAGTCATCCTTATGGGCGTCACGTATTACGGCTACAAAAAAACAGGCCGTTGGCTTCCTAAGGTTAACGATTGGTCTCGGGCGACATCCTTTCTTGTCGGCCTTTTGGCAATCGCCTGGCTGAGCGCGTGGATCGGGGCCGTCGGTTTTCTATGGACCCTCGTTTTCTTCGTAGGAATCGTAAGTCTCGTGGTGCACTATCGGCAAGTAATGGGGCTCGGGCCGATAATGGCCTGACAAGCTACTCAGGAAGGACGGAGATGAATTCAAGGAGAGACCTTCAGTTGACCGCATGGGCGAGGGAATTGGAGCGCCGGGCCCGGGACAACGATACTCTCGGTCCAGGCGAGACGATTTACGTCCAGATCACCATTGTTAAGGCTCCCGTTGTCGACGTCGCCATCACCGAAGGGACTCTCCCCGCTGGGATGAGTGCGGCGATAACGGACGCTGATTGGGGCGCGGTGCTCGCGGTTTCCGATCTGCCGCCCTACGGCAAGCGATTTCTCGAGGAGCTGCGTAAGTCTGGCAACAGGCCTACTGTGGCAGTCGAGGGATGGCGTGGAACCATCAACCTCAGGCTGACGGACGCCAAGCTGCCGTATCGGCTGAAATTTGCCGACGGTACATCCCGAGGGTCGCCTTCGAGACCTATCCAGCTGTTCAAGCTGACTGGGTAGTTGCGATGGCAGGATTTCGAACCGCCGCCGGTCCACACGGGCCGGCGGCTCTTCTTTTTGACTGGGCAAGAAGTGGGATTTGTGGGAAGATTTTTGCATGACGCTTGTGCATCATCATTTCATCTATCAAGCACGGGTTGGGCGAATCGATCTCGGCGCAGAAGCGGCGGATACATTGAAGCAATTTTTACTCGACCTCGTAAAGGAGATCGACATGAAAATTCTCATTGAGCCGCAAGTAAAATTTTCAGAGCACAATGCGTGGACGGGGCTTATCGGCATTGTCACTTCACACATCGCCTTCCATTATTGGACGAAGGAGCAGTTGCTTCAGTTGGATATTTACAGTTGCAAAGCGTTTGATGTGGACAGGGCGCGGGCATTCCTCGATGCTTTTTGGCGGACATCAGACACTTGGGGGTTGTTTATAGACAGGGCGGAAGGGAATGATTTTCAAATTAAAAAAATATGACCATGATTCTCATAATTATTGGGGCAATAGTGCTACTCGCTCTCGCAATTGGTGGGGCGATAGTCGCCATGCGAGAGCATAAGGACGACAAATAAAGAGGTTTCTTTTTCGATTTCGAGGAGACATTGACGACTTAGTTTTTTAGTGGTATTTCTTTTCGAGAGATTTCTTGTACCACATCGGTGGTACACACAGGGAGTAATAGCGAATGGGCAAACAGAGTCTCTCAGACGCCGACATGGAAGCGGCGACGATTCGCCATTACAGCGAGAGTCCGCTTTCCTTCATCTTTATGCTGGATGGCGCGCCGTTCCCAGAGATTTTCGCGGAATTGATCCAGAAGCATCGGAAAGCGATCGGGGATAACCCGCTGATGCTCGATATTGGCTGCGGTTTCGGCCGCGGCATCGACCTTCTGTCCTCCATTGGGATCAAGCGCTACATCGGCGTTGATCCAGCGGAGGGATTGCTGAAGATTGCTCGCGAACGCTATCCCGAATACGATTTTCGAGTCGGGATCGCCCACAAGCTCGCGGACGTGATCAGCGAGAAGTGCGACGTGTTCATCGCGAACGGATCGCTCGATCACATTCCGCCGAGACGCCTGAAGAGGGCGATGAGAAGCATCCGCTCGGTGCTCCGCCCGGGAGCGTACGGCTTCATTTCCTGGGTGCTCGGTGAAGGGCAGGTGGTTCTCACGCACGAGGACGTCCCCGCGATCCCTGAAGGGTCCCAAATCTATGTGACGAAGTGGGATGAGGCATCGCTCGCCCCGATCCTCAAGCAGTCGGGGTTCGAGATCGTGCGGCCTTCCGCTGTCTTCTCGTCGGAGAGCGTGTTCTTCACCACGGTGCGCGCAATATAGTCGCCTATGATCGCCGCCGGTCCACACGGGCCGGCGGCGTCACTATATTTTTACATCTGTCAGTGAAGCGTGGGGCCTGTCGGTTTACCCGGACCTTGCTTAGTTTTATCCCGCTTCTTCTTGCCCTTCTCTTTTTCAATATCCTTCTCTATATCTTTTCTGCTTTTATCACCAATGTCCGGAACGTAGATGCCTTGCTCTGGAGTAGGGACGTGCGGGCCCTTTCTTGTTGTTGGGTCGCCCTCCTCGTCAATCTCAGGTTCATAGTTGTTTGGAAGCTTATCCGGCATTGGAGGGAGTTTGCCCGGAGTTTCTGGTCGCGGAGGTATTTTTCGGATCTCAGGAGTTTGAGGGGTTGGTTGGAATTTTTCCATGTCGCCATTATATCAATGAGATACGTTTGGAAGAATGCGCATATCCACTGAGGTGAGAGCTATGATATTCTTATAGTATGAATACCAAGGGACTCTATGATTACACACAGCCGATGGTGGCGGGGGCGACGCTCCTTGCGATCGGACTTATCCTTTCAGTTATTATCGCTTCTCTCACTGCGTACAACGTAAAGACGGCGGGGGATGTGATTGAAGTTACAGGCTCTGCAAAAGAAGCTGTTGTTGCGGATTTTGCTCGATGGACGATAAGCCTTGAAACGAAAACTCAGATTTCAAATCAGCAGGCGGGACTCAATCGTCTTGAGGCAGCAACTGATAAAATCCGAGCGTATCTTCAAAAGCAAGGATTTACTGATATCGAGACACCAGTCGCGTCGGTGAATGCGGAGTACTCATATCCGCAATATTCTGCCCCCATCCAAACAGGATTTAACGTGTCGCGTCAGATCGTCGTGCGCAGTGCAGACATCGCAAAGATCTCCGATCTCGCGGGGAATCTCGCACCACTTAGCGGGGCGTCATACAACGTCACGACATATGGTCTTGAACTCACCTATCAAAAATTGCCAGAGATGCGCGTGAAGCTTCTCGCGGATGCTATCAAGGATGCCAAGGCTCGCGCCGAGGCAATCGCAAAAGAGACAGGCCGTTCGGTGGGCTCACTTCGTTCCGCAACAGGGGGAGTTGTGCAGGTGCTTTCAGAAGGTGCGGTTGATATCAGTGATTATGGCTCCTACGACACGCAGAGTATGAATAAGGATGTGATGGTCACAGTCCGCGCCTCCTTCACGCTTCGATAAGGCTCAACATACGGGCGCTCCGCGCTGATTCCCAATCATGAAGATTTGTGGGATGATTTTGGGATGTTTCCAGCCGCCGAACTTTTTCAGGTTCTCTTTTGGCCATTTATTTTTCTCGCGGTAGCAATTGTCGGAATAACTGCGATCATCGGACTTTATAGTATCTTTTTTGCGAAAGAGAGAGGAGTCGAAAAGTCAGCGACACTGTATCAGTACGGAGCTAAAAAGTTTTTCATGACTTGCGCCGAGCACGAGTGCTACGACGCACTTGTAGCGGCGGTGGGGAGCGAATATTACGTATTCCCCCAAGTGCATCTTCCGGCAATCGTAGACAATAAAGTAGCGGGGCAGAACTGGGCGGCAGCATTCCGTCATATCAACGGGAAATCAATAGACTTTGTACTCTGCGACAAGGCGTACATTTCCACTAAGCTGGCCATTGAGCTCGACGACAAGACACATGAGCGTTCGGACAGGGTGGGGCGGGACGCGGAGGTGGAGCGAATACTCAAGCAGGCAGGCGTACCGCTTCTGCGCCTTAGGAACAACGGGGGATTTAGTGCAGACTCGTTAAGGGTAGAGATCAAGACGAGTGTAATCTCAGATTCCCAATCATGAAATGGGTTCGGGCGGTTTCTTTTTGACTGGGCAAGGGGCGGGATTTGTGGGATTATTTTGATGACCGGCACATGAATATTGATATATCAAATCTTGAAAAAAATATCCAAGCTCTAGTAACTGCGGAAGATAAAGAAGGGTTCATATACGAGCTATTAAAGATCTACGGTTTCCCCAAGGCAACCATCACACTCCTGAGAAAGGATCCGTCAAAGATTTCTAAGAATGCAAACGAGATAATTCTCAGAAATAAACTCGTCTTTCACGCTTTAACTGAGAACGAAGACGAGCACCTAGTGATTGACGCTCTTCTCCATGATAAGGCAGTCTCTGCCAATAAACCACGATTCATCATCGTGACGGACTTTGATGTGCTTTTGGCTATTGATACCAACACTAGAGAAACTCTGGATATTCCTTTTTCCAAATTCCCGAAGCACTACACCTTCTTCCTTCCTTGGACTGGCCGCGAAAAGTATCGAGGAGAAAATGAGAGTCCTGCAGATATAAAGGCGGCAGCAAAAATGGCTGCACTATACGACCAGCTCATTGCAGAAAACCCATATTATGCGAAAGATCATGCCCACGATCTGAACCTATTCCTAACTCGTCTGCTGTTTTGCTTTTTCGCAGAAGACTCTGGGATATTCCCGGCAAATTTATTTTCAGGGTCAATCATATCTCATACATCTGAGGATGGAGTTGATTTTAGAAAATATTTGGAGGAGCTATTCGGAGTCTTAAACGTCGAGGGTTCAAAGAGGCTCGGGATAGCGGAGCATTTGAAGCCGTTTCCGTATGTGAACGGAGGTTTATTTGAGGAAGCAATTCAGCTACCGGATTTCTCGAGAAGATCTCGGGGTTTAGTTGTTGAGACTAGCAAACTAAATTGGTCTGAAATAAATCCGGACATCTTCGGCTCGATGATCCAAGCAGTTACGCATGCCAGTATGCGTGCTGATCTTGGAATGCACTACACCTCCGTATCAAACATTCTCAAAGTAATAAATCCGCTCTTTCTTGAATCTTTGAAGAGTGAATTGGATAAGGCAGGAGAAAACGTGAAGCGTTTGGAGGGATTGCGTGATCGCATCACAAAGATACGCGTATTCGACCCTGCGTGTGGCTCAGGAAATTTTCTGATCGTATCGTTTAAAAAGCTATGCGAGCTCGAGATCGAGATCATAGATCGTATACAGGCTCTTGGTCAAAATACAATGCCCCTGTCCGGCATTTCTCTAAATAACTTTTTTGGCATCGAGATTGATGACTTTGCACACGAGATTGCAAGGCTCTCGCTATGGCTCGCGCAACACCAGATGAATCTTCAATTCAACGACGCTTTCGGGTTTTCAAAGCCGGCTCTGCCTTTAAAAGAGGCCGGGAAAATCGTATGCGGGAACGCTACCCGACTGGATTGGACCGAAGTATGTCCTGTCGTTGGTCGAGACAATGAGGAATACGAAATATATGTCATTGGAAACCCTCCATACGAAGGGTCAAGAAAGCAAAAAGGATCACAAAAGGAGGACTTAAAAGATTTATTTGAGAAAGACTATAAAAGCCTGGATTATATTTCGGCTTGGTTTTATAGAGGAGCGTCTTATATTTCAACTCATCAAAAGATTGAACTTGCCTTCGTATCGACTAACTCAATCACTCAAGGCGAACAGGTCGCTCTGCTTTGGCCTCGCGTTTTGGGAAATGGTGTAGAAATAAGCTTCGCACACAGATCGTTTAAATGGAAAAATCTAGCAAAATACAATGCCGGAGTTGTATGTGTAATCATTGGGCTAGCTCATCCCTCAGAAAGGCAAAAGTATATATACACTGAGGATGAACAAATTTTGAAAGTTGCGAGAATCAACCCCTACTTAACAGAGGCCGACGTGGTTTATATTACGCGCAAAGCGAATCCAATTTCGCAATTCCCGACGTTGACCTTCGGTAATATGCCGAACGATGGAGGACATCTTATTTTGTCCAATGAAGAACGGAAAGAGCTCATATCATCACATCCTGACGCTGAAAGATACATCAAGAAATACGTTGGCGGCGATGATTTCTTGAATGGGCGTATCAGATATTGTCTTGTGATTCCAGATAGAGAAGTCGAAACCGCGATACAAATTCCGGAAATAAAGACTAGGCTGGAAATGGTTTCAAAAGTTAGAAGTGAGAGTTCAGAAAAAAGCACGAGGGAGAAATCAAAATTCCCACACAAATTTTACTTTTGGGTGCATCAGGACACCACATCAATAATTGTGCCTTCAACAACCTCAGAAAGAAGGGTTTATATCCCCATTGGTTTCTTGAACGGTGACACTGTTGTATCTAATTCTGCTCAAGTAATATACAACCCGCCTATCTATATTTTTGGTGTACTTACATCCAAGATGCACATGGTCTGGGTGCGCGCTGTCGGTGGAAAAATGAAGACGGACATACGTTACTCGTCGACAATCTGTTACAACACATTTCCTTTCCCAAATATTACTGATGCACAGAAGCGTCAGATCGAGGAGCATGTTGGGAATATTCTGGATGAGCGAGAAAAGTATCCGGAAAAGACGATGGCAAGCCTCTACGATCCTGAATTGATGCCCCTGGGCTTGAGGCAAGCGCACTCATTTCTCGACGAAGTAGTTGATCAGATATATCAAAAGAAGCCATTCAGAAGTGACGAAGAGCGTCTCGCTTGCCTCTTTAAACTCTATGAAGGTATGTTAGTTAACGAAAAGAATTAATATGAAAACGATCCAAGTAGCAGAGGCGTTTTACGCTCAAAATGGGAATAGCACGAAGATTAATGATCTTGGCATGCGCGAGATGCAGGCCAAGGCGTTTGAAATGAGAGACGCACAATACCTCCTGCTCAAAGCACCCCCGGCATCAGGCAAATCTCGAGCATTGATGTTCTTGGCCCTCGATAAGCTCCAGAACCAAGGGATCAAGAAAGTTATTGTTGCGGTCCCAGAGAAGACAATTGGCGGTTCTTTCGCAGCAACCGATCTCAAATCGCACGGTTTCTTTGCTAACTGGGAACTAAACGATGCATATAACCTCTGCACTCCAGGGCTTGATGACAGCAAGACCAAAGTTGAGGCGTTCCTGAAATTCATGGATAACAGTGAGAAAATACTGATCTGTACGCACGCTACCCTCCGTTTTGCCTGCGAAAAGATTGCGCCCGAGAAATTCAACGACACGCTCGTCGCTATTGATGAGTTCCATCATGTATCGGCAGACAAGGAGAGCAGCCGATTAGGCACTGTACTTCACACGATAATGACGAAGTCGAGTGCTCATGTGATTGCCATGACCGGCTCATACTTCCGCGGTGATGGAGTAGCAGTGCTCATGCCCGAAGACGAGGCGAATTTTACCAAGGTTACGTACACCTACTACCAGCAGCTGAACGGCTATACATATCTAAAATCCCTCGGCATCGGGTACCATTTTTATCAAGGCCGATATACGTCTGCGATCGCTGAGGTTCTAGATACAGATAAAAAAACGATTCTACACATCCCGAATGTAAATTCAGGTGAATCAACGAAGGACAAACTGAACGAAGTCGACACGATCCTAGACATAATAGGTGAGGTTATAAAGCAAGATCCAGAAACGGGCGTCATTTACGTCAAAAGGGATGGTGATGGAAAGGTAATAAAGGTTGCTAATCTTGTTGATGATTCAAGCGAGCGCGAAAAAATCGTCAGCTATCTGAGGTCTATGAAAGACCTTGATGACATGGACCTGATTATCGCATTAGGTATGGCTAAAGAGGGTTTTGATTGGCCATACTGCGAGCATGCCCTTACGGTCGGCTATCGAAGTTCACTAACAGAGATAATTCAGATAATTGGAAGGTGTACACGAGACAGTAAGAACAAGACCCACGCACAGTTTACAAATTTGATCGCGCAGCCTGACGCTAAAGACGCCGAGGTTAAGGTGGCAGTAAACAACATGCTGAAAGCGATTACTTGTTCACTCCTCATGGAGCAAGTAATGGCCCCGCACTTCAACTTCAGAGCAAGAAGATCTCCAGACGATAAAAGTACAAATCCAGGCGAAATTAAGATTACTGGTTTTAAAGAACCGAGTTCATCTCGCGTAAAGGATATTATTGAAACCGACATAAACGACCTCAAAGCCGCAATACTACAGGATGATCAGTTGGTACGCGCTCTCCCTGGGAACCTAGATGCTGAGGTAATAAATAAGGTAATGATTCCTAAAATTATCCAGACACGATATCCAGATCTGACCGATGAAGAGATAGAGGAGGTACGTCAACATATTATCGTCGACTCTGTCATTAAAAATGGAGAGATCAAAGAAGTTGGAGACAAAAAATTCGTCAGGATGGCGGGCCAATTCGTAAATATCGACGATCTGCACATTGATCTAATTGATAAGGTGAATCCATTTCAAGAAGCTTTCGAGATACTTTCGAAATCAGTAACAAGCACCGTATTGAAAGCGATCCAAGACACCATCGAATCAACTCGCATTGAAATCACCCCCGAAGAGGTCCGTATTCTCTGGCCAAAGATTAAAGAATTTAAAGTCAGGACTGGGAAAGCACCTGAATTATCTTCACGAGACCCGCTCGAACGCAGGATGGCAGAAGCAGTAGTCTACTTAAAGCGCGTCAAATCCGAGCAAAATCAAAATGAACAAGGATAACCTAATAGACATAATCAGCGATGACGACCTCGGACTTCTTGACGATACCAAGAAGGTCGTGAGCAGTACGCCTGAAGACCGACTGATCCAAGCATTTAAGGAGATCAACGATTTCTTTGACCTCCATGGTAAAGAGCCACAGAAAAGTAATGATGTTCACGAACGAAAGCTTGCTGCAAGACTTGAATCTATTCGCGCCAATCAAAATTATAAAGATTCACTGAAGAGTCATGATAAATACAACCTATTAGATCAGGTTGAGGTAAAGACTTTCAAGAACATAGACGAGATTCTGGAAGACGATGATCTGGACCTTCTTGGTGTGGAAGAAGGTTCAATATTTACCCTTGCGAATGTTCCCAAAGAATCAAAGAAGCTTGATGAAGTGGCAAGGAGACGCCCATGCAAAGACTTTGAGAGATATGAACCTTTGTTCGTTCAGGTCCAAGAAGACCTGAGGACTGGGAAGAGAATACTCGATAAGTTTGTAGAAAACCAACAACTCAATAAAGGTACTTTTTTTGTTGCGGGTGGAGTATTGGGTGTGATTATTTCGGCTGACCTAACGAAAGATGATCAGGGCCGAAGAAATGGCAGGCTTTACTGTGTATTTGAAAACGGTACCGAATCTAACCTTCTTCTCCAATCTTTGGTGCGTTATTTGACGGTAGATTATCCGGGGAAAATCGTTGTCGAAAACAATCCTGCCGACCGTCTTTTTAATCCTGAAGACACTAAGTCCGGATACATCTACATACTGCGTTCATTGAGTGCAAATCCAGAGATTGCAGGCATGAAGAACCTCTATAAAATTGGCTTTTCCGAAATAACGGTCGAGGAGAGAATCAAAAATGCTGAGGTTGACCCAACCTTCCTGATGGCTCCGGTAAAAATTGTGAGCGTATTTGATTGCTATAACATGAGCACCCATAGGCTTGAACGGCTGCTGCACCGTTTCTTTGGAGAAGTGAAGCTGAACATTGATATAACGGACAAGAATGGAGACAGATACACACCAAAGGAGTGGTTCGTTGCACCCATTGCCGTAATAACTGAAACAATAAACAGAATCGTTGATGGCACAATTGTTGAATATAAGTACGATCCTGAGGCTCAACGCATGGTAAAAAGGATATGAATAATAGGTAGATTGACATTGGAACGAACGCTCTACACATCCATGGGGATGGCCGCAAAGCATTAAAAGTAATCTCCTATAAAACGAATCGGCGTCGTTGAGGCGGGATTTCTTTTGCATAATTCTATAATTATCATCATCGGCCGGGTTTTACGGGGACCAAATAGGCGGTAGACTAGCGTAATTCAAATTATCTTTTTCGATACTGAAATAGAGCCTATGTCGCAGAGCCGCTGGCGGCCGCGGCATTCATTTCTTGCAGCTTGAGGGAGTAGAAGAGAATGAAGGCGAGAAGTAGGACATTCTCGTTATCTGTCTCGCGAGTCGAGATCCATCTGCTAGCCTTGGTCACAAGGTGGTAAACTACATGAAATGAAGATCCTTCTTGTCGTTATTCTATTCATAGTTATTCTCTGGACTATTTGGGGGTATTTCTCGTCCAACGTAGAACAAGCTCAGTACTCGGTCGTTAAGATAGCTGATGGATACGAACTGCGCGAATATGCCGCACACATAGAAGCTCAAGTCACTGTAGAGGGCTCATATGACGAAGCACTAAACAAAGGATTTAGGATAATTGCCGGATACATTTTTGGCGGCAATACTAAAAAAGAAAGCATTGCCATGACTGCGCCGGTACGAGAGCAAAAACAATCATCGGAAAAGATAGCGATGACCGCACCGGTCGTTGCCCGTACGGAGGGAGACTCGCGAGTAATTGCGTTCGTCATGCCCAAAAGCTACTCGCTTGCGACGCTCCCAACCCCGACGGACTCCCGAGTAAAACTTGTCGAGGTGCCACCAAAAAAGATGGCAGTACTTCAGTTCTCGTGGTTTAGGAATAGTAGTCGCGTACAGAGAATGGAAGCTCAGCTGCTCTCAATGCTTTCTCGCGACAAATTGGAGGTAGTCGGCAGCCCATCGTATGCCGGGTACAACGCTCCATGGACTCCGCCGTGGATGACGCGCAATGAAGTGATGGTAGAAGTCCGCTAGTCTTACCAAAGTAGGGATGAGCGCCGTTTTGTTATAGCGAAATAGGCGCTAGACTAGCGTAATGCAAATTATCTTTTTTGATACAGAAACTACGGGAGCGGGAGAAGCCGACCGGCTCTGTCAGCTCGCAATAAAAGAGCGCGGTATCCCTGACCCACTGGTAAATACGATCTACAAGCCGCCGATTCCGATTTCATACGGAGCAATGGCGATTCACCACATCACGGAGAAAATGACGGAAGGGAAGCCGCAGTTTTTGGAGGCGCCGGAATATCAGGACGTGAAGAATCTTTTTGAGCATGAGAACACCATCGCTGTCGCGCACAACGCGGCATTCGACATCGGCATGCTGGCGCGAGAGGGCATCGCCCCGCGGCGCACCATCTGCACCTACAAGGTCGCGTATGCGATAGATACAGAAGGGCAGATGGAACAGCACAAACTGCAATACCTACGCTACATGTACGGCATTGAGATCGAAGCGTCGGCACATGACGCGCTCGGCGATGTGTTGATATTGGAAGCGGTGTTCGAGAAATTGCTTGAGCAAATAGCGAAACAGCGTGGGAGCGAAGAAGCCGCGCTCCAAGAGATGCTCGCGATATCAGCGCGGCCGATGCTCTACAGCACGTTCCGATTCGGCAAATACAAAGGCAAGCGCATTGAAGAGGTCGCGCGAAATGATTCGAGCTATCTGCAATGGCTGCTCGGACAAAAGAAGCAAGAACCAGTCGCTGAGGCGGATTGGATATATACGCTCGAGCATTATCTGAGAGCCTAAGAAATTATTCCAAATGAAAGAGCGGTCGTCCGATTGGGGCGATCGCTCTTCCACCATTCTTGAGAGTCACAGCTACTCACGCCTCAACGTCGACCGTCAGTCCCTTGACTTCTTCGCGCAGGCGGACGAGCGCGTCTGCGAGTCGCATGTGCGCGTTCGGATCGCTGTTCTTGAGCGTCACGCGGACGATCGATAAGTCGTGCTTGCTCGAATCTCGAGCGTGCGCCTCATGACGATGAGCACCGGTCTTCGTCTCGATTTGCCCGGCGTATCGGGCGAGATCGATGAACGAGAATACTCCGCCGCGGAACAACTCGACGACGTTGGGAGAAATGTTCGGCTTTCCTTTCGTCGGATCCCGATTCATCGTGGCTACCCAGATAACGTCGATCCCCTCCGTCACCTTGCGACGCAGAACGGGAACGAAATCCTGGTCGCTCGTCACGATGACGATCTCGCCGACGCGCTCGGGATCCAGTGCCGCGATACGTTCCTTGAGCGCATCGTCGTCGGCGCCGTCATGATTGTCGACGGGTAATATCTCGAAGCCGGCTCCTGCGATTGCCTTTGCCAAGCCCTCGTGATGGATCACCCGATCGGGGTGCATGGTCACGATAGGCGTGGTCGCAAGGCAACGGCACGAGCCGAGCGAGCACAGCACTGGATAGAGAGACCGATAATTGATCTTCTCTATGTGAAGCGGTCCTGCCATCCGATGTGCCGATGGGCCGTCGATGAGAATAGACTTCCCTCTAGGCCCGGTATGTTGTACGTGGGCTTCCACGATTAGCCTCCCTCAAAAAATGATGGTGTTAAGGAACGCACTCAAATACACACTCAGTACCTACGAGGAACTATATACACAAAGTTTGAGGAGCAGAAGGTGTTGAAGTGCAGATGTACTTGCGTATTTTCTATTCTGGTATACTGCCGATACTTATGAAAAATGTGATCGGGGCTTTGGTAGCGATCGGATTGATCGGAGGAGGAGTATGGTACTTTATGGCAGGGACAGATACTGCAAAGGCGAAAAAGACAAATGATCTTTATTCGTACTATGCTGATATAAAGATCCCCCAGCCGTCGCCTGAGGCTATGGCGGGCACAGCCGGACAAACCGATCCTACTCAACCGGCGTCTGCCGCTTCAACACAATTACCAACTATTAATCACCCTAATATCCCTCAGAAAATTATGAACGCAACACTTAAGACAAATATGGGCGACATCACGATCCAATTCATGGAGAGTGACGCGCCGAACACGGTAGCGAATTTCATAAAGCTCGCAAAGGCAGGATTTTATGACGGTACCAAATTCCACCGTGTCATTGCAGGATTTATGATCCAAGGTGGCGACCCTCTTACCAAAGACGATTCAATGATGGATCGTTGGGGCACGGGGGATCCGGGCTATAAGTTTAACGACGAGATTCACGCAAATAATCAAAACAATATCGGCACGATATCGATGGCAAATTCCGGCCCGAACACGAACGGCAGTCAGTTCTTCATCAATACTGCTAACAACAACTTTCTCGACACGAAGCACACGGTCTTTGGCACGGTGACTGCAGGAGCTGATACGGTGAAAAAGATCGAATCAGTCGAAACAAACGGAAACGACAGACCGCTCGAAGCCGTAGTTATTCAGAGCGTCGTACTAAACTAACGACTATGGCGCGCGTAAGTACGTACCTCAATTTCGAGCGTCAGACAGAGGAGGCGTTCAACTTCTACAAAACCGTATTCGGCGGCGATTTCACTGACACAATTCATCGCATGGGCGAGGTTCCGCCTCAGCCGGGTCAGCCAGCTCTTTCGGAAGAGGATAAAAAGCTCGTAATGCACGTCGAGCTGAAAATTCTGGGAGGGCACTCTCTTATGGGAACAGACGCGCCGGAATCTATGGGATTCAAGGTGAATTTTGGTAACAACATATACATCAACCTAGAGCCAGACAATCGCGCAGAGACAGAAAAGCTTTTTAACGCGCTCTCTGCGGGAGGCAAAGTAGAAATGCCACTTCAAGAGATGTTTTGGGGCGACTATTTCGGCTCATGCAAAGATAAATACGGCGTGCAGTGGATGTTTAACTGCTCAAACAAGGATTAAGGTAGAATTACGAGGTGAAATATACGCTGAAGCGAAGTAACCGAGCGAGGTACATGAGACTTTCTGTGCAGGCGGGCGGCACGGTGGTCCTCACCGTGCCGCATTTTATCGGTGTGCGCGTGATAGAGCGATTCCTCGCAAAACACACCGAGTGGATCGAACGCGCGACGAAGCGCATGTCGAATTTCAAAACACTTCCAGTATCCGGCCGTCGCGCATATCTCGAACACAAAGAAGCTGCGCGCGCGTTCGTCCACGAGCGCGTCGCGTACTGGAATCAATTCTATTCGCATCCTTTCGGTCGCATCGCTATCAAGAACTCAAAGCGAGTGTGGGGGAGTTGCTCTCACAAAGGAAATTTAAATTTCTCATACGGACTGCTATTTCTTCCGCGAGAGCTAGCGGACTACGTCGTTGTGCACGAACTCTGTCATCTGAAAGAACACAATCACTCGAAGGCGTTCTGGGCACTCGTTGCTAAGCAGCAGCCGAATTATGCGAGTCTGCGTAGGGAATTGCGGAGGTACGTTCCTCTTCATTAAGACTTCAGCCCCTTCAGGTACGCTTGTGCAGTTCCCCGCGGGATTTCTATGCGCGGGCATTACCAGTAATAAATAACGGACTTATGGAAATACTCGCATTTATAGTTCTCGGCGGTATCGCTGGTTGGCTCGGCTCTCTCATTATGGGTACTGATGCTTCTCAGGGCATCTTCTTAAACATTGTCGTCGGTGTTATCGGCGCATTCGTTGGCGGCATGCTCTTCAATGCGTTCGGCACATCGGGCGTGTCCGGCTTTAACATCTACAGCCTGGTCGTCGCTACGATCGGTGCGGTGATATTCCTCGGCATCGTGCGCCTCTTCCGCGGAGCCGTCTCAAGATAATAAAATTTCAGTGCGCATGACCAAAACACCGGCCATCGGGCCGGTGTTTTCAATTGAATACGTTTAGGAATTTATGATTGCGCAGCAATGTGTTGTCATTGCGATGCCTGAACTGAGTAATTATTTGCGGAAGGGGAATCTCAATCCAGTATGCGTATTTTTATTTCAAATTCAGAAATAATCCGGTTACACCATAGTTCCTGGCCCATGTCATCTTATGCGACACAGACACTAAAAAAATCTCTGGCTGTCGACATATGTGTAGTATCTCTGATTGTCAGGAGCACTGTCTGAGCGTAACGTTTGCATAATCAGGATCAGGTATGATTAAAGGGGTTACATCGAACTCCATTCTATTCAAAATCGTGCCGAGATTACCCGATAGGCCGAGAAATATCGGAAATATTGGCTATCTCGGCAATCCGATATACATAGTTTCAAGGCGCGAAGAATGGATATCTCGGCTGCGCATTCCATAAATATCTGAAACAAGACTCGATATTTCGCGAACCTTGTGTGCGTTCTTACAAACACCTGCTTGAACATTTTCGGAGCTCAAGCATTCAGTTTGGTTTCATTTTTTACAATTATTTTTTTCTCAAAATTTTTTCGGAGGGAATTTGTATTAAAAGTGAGGTTTTCAACACCTTTTTTGAACTTCATGAAGATCTGCAAAGTATAATTATTAAGCCTGAAACTAAATGAATCAGTAGTCTGTATCGAGCTTTGCACCCGATAAGCAGGCATTGGGTTATCTGATGAAATTTTTTCAAAAAAATTGGCTTGGATTTTCTATCCACGCCATGCTCCTTGTGAGCATGGTTCTTTCTCCGACCCTCCCTTATATCGTCGAAGCAGCTGGAGTGCCTTCGATTCTCAGCTACCAGGGCCGGCTTGCCGATGCGGACGGGGATCTTCTTGGAGGCGCATCTGGAACGACCTACTACTTCAAGTTCTCAATATGGGATGTCGCGACAGGGGGTACTCAGGGTGCCAATCAGCTTTGGCCAGCATCCGCCCCCTCATCAGTTTCGAGCACGGTTCGACAAGGAGTTTTCACCGTAAATATCGGCGACACAGCTTCGGGTTATCCGCATGTTCTTGATTACGACTTTGCCACCGACAGCGATATTTATTTGCAGGTTGAGGTCTCTTCCGATAACTCGACATTCCAAACTCTATCTCCAAGGCAGAGGATCGCCTCCACTGCGTTCGCGAGGTTGAGCAGTGCTGTCAGTGGTTCGAGCACACCATCTTCTTTTGGAACAACAACACCGTTTGGTACTTCCGTCATTTCAGTCGAAGCAACCTCTACCGCATCAGTAGCAGTTACTTTGCGCGCGATACTCGGTCAGATCGCAAATCTCTTTCAAATACAAAATTCAAGCGGCGTAAATCTTTTCTTCGTTGATTCTACCGGAGGATTATTTTCTTCCTCGACACTGCAGGTTGCGGGTGCATCGCGTATTTACGGATCTCTCGCTGTCGAGGGACAAACAACATTAGCTACTGCATCTTCGACAGCGATATCTGCACTCCGATACATTGCGGTTGGTACGACTGCCACAACAACAATTCGAGGAGATGGAATGGCGTCGACAATTCCATACGCAAGCACGACAGCTATTACAGTTTCTGGATCTGCATCTACTACAGACTTAATCATTTCAAGTGCGGGAGGTTCTGGTACGAGATGTTTGCAGGTCTCGAGTACAGGTGTTGTATCTGCGAACGCCTCAGGATGTGGCGGAGTCGGCGGCTCCCCGGGCGGTGACAATACTGAAATTCAATTCAATAGCACGGGTGCCTTTGAAGGAGATCCCGCGTTTACATTCACAAGTTCCCAAGCTCGTCTTACGGTCACGAACGCAAGTACCACCAACCTGACCATTGGCTCATTGTCTGGTCTTTTGAAGCAGAGTGGCGGCGTTGTTGTAGAGGCCGTCGCGGGCACCGACTACGCAACTCCGGGACAAGCCTCATTCCCATTCAGTCCGTCTGCAAACTGGAACGCAACATCGACACTCGTTCTTTTTGAAAACGGCATTATTGCTAACGCATCTTCCACAATCTCCGGTGGTCTCACCGTTGTTGGCTCTGCAACTTCGACGAATTTCGCTATTACCGGCGTCACAGCAACGCTTCTAAAGACAAACTCTCTTGGTCAGGTGACTGCGGCTATTGCCGGCACTGATTACGTAAACTTCCAATTCCCTTGGACTGCCGCAACGTTTGGTTCCACAAACGCAAATGCAACGTCTACCCTCATTGGTTTTAATGCGGGGCTCTATGCGCTTGCGTCATCAACGATTGGCGCAGGAGGGCAGGCGACAGGGCTCACTATTTCCGGTGGTGCAACAACGACCGGCAATCTTGTGGTGCAGGGAAGCGCAACCACAACAAATCTATACATCAGCGGTTCTCTCGCAGCCTCAGGCGCACTTCTCACGTCACTTGATGGTGAAAATATCCAGGACGACACCATCGACGATGATTCCATCGACTTCTCTGATGTCACACTCAATGACTTCACAAACGACGCAGGGTACCTGACGTCGACGTTTGCATTCCCATTCACTCCAACTGCATACGGCAACGCCA
>CAYNRJ010000003.1:0-20239 GCA_964399865.1 uncultured Candidatus Saccharibacteria bacterium
TTTAGGGCGTGGACTACCGGGGTATCTAATCCCGTTCGCTACCCACGCTTTCGTGCTTGAGTGTCAGGAACGCGCCAGTACATTGCCTTCGCTTTCGGTGTTCCCCTAGATATCAACGGATTTCACCCCTACACCTAGAGTTCCATGTACCTTTCACGCCCTCCAGTCGTGCCGTTTCGTCCGCACTTCCGGGGTTAGGCCCCGGTTTTTAACAAACGACTAACACGACCACCTACGCACTCTTTACGCCCAGTAATTCCGGGTAACGCTCGGGGCCTCTGTATTACCGCTCCTGCTGGCACAGAGTTAGGAGCCCCTTATTCATGGAGTAACATCAATGACTTTCTCCTCCATAAAAGGTGTTTACGTTCCGAAGAACTTCATCCACCACGCGGTATCGCTCGATCAGGCTTTCGCCCATTGTCGAATATTCTCGGCTGCGGCCCCCCGTAGGGGTATGAGCCGTATCTCAGTCTCATCGGTGGGGGTCACCCTCTCAGGTCCCCTATGCGTCATAGCCTTGGTGAGCCATTACCTCACCAACTAGCTGATACAAGGCAGGCCGCTCCGGAAGCGATAAATCTTTCATCTCGCGACAATATCGTGAATTACCCCGTCTTTCGACGAGCTGTGCACGACTTCCGGGTACGTTCCTACCTGTTACTACCTCGTCTGCCGGTGCCTTGCGGCCCCTAGACTTGCATGCCTTATCCATACCGCCAGCGTTCACCCTGAGCTAGGATCAAACTCTAAGTAAAAGAGAAATTATTCTTTCCCACACTTAGTACGGCCGAAGCCGGACGGGTCGTGGTAAAAGTTAAATTCTTTTACGAATCTGATTTTACTCTTTTTTATAGGATGGACGGAACAAAAGAATGCAGAAAATTAATTCTGATTTTTCGTTCCATTATCGTCAACGCGAGCCGAACGAAATGAAAGTTTACTTTCACTTCTGAGCGAGCGCCGACGATATCAAATTCACTGGAATGAATTTGATACTGTTTTTACTTACACATAAAACCCTCCTAAGGTCTTACATGTATTTTCTACTTGTTTGTCCGAACATCCGCTTGCCAGATGTTTTGGACTGTGTGTTTTCTTACCAATTGTTTTGTATGCAATTGTTTCTATACGAATATTCAGTTTTCAAAGGTCGTCCGAGAGTTTTCATACAGAAAAGATTCGGCGCATCACTCCACCCGCCTGTTCGGCGGTTTGGTATGTACTGTGTCGAGTGACACAGAGACAAGCCATCAGGAGCGATGGTCCGAGGAGTATAGACGGCCCTCCATATAGTGTCAAGCAAAGCCGCTTTAGCCATATCTGGGGAGAAAATGGGGATAAGAAAGGCCGCCGGAAACTGGGGTTTCCGGCGGCAGTATACTCCCCCTGAGGGGTCTGGAATTCAGCCCGGCCGTATAGCCACGGACCTCATGATCACGTCCCAGATCGCGTCCCGAGCGCCTCCTCGATCCTGCTCATCCCGCCAGGCAACGGCTATGGCGTTAAGCCACTGCGCCCGATTTTCGTACCGAGGATCGACGGCATGGATGCGAGTCAGAACCGCCGGATCGCAAAGTCGATGGAGCCACTCGATGTCAAAGACCACTACGCGAACGAGATATCCTTCTCGAGTTCCGGGCCAGGATACCGGACACATCACGACATGGTCGTGATGAACTACGCGCCCTTTCACGGACGCGACATTCGCTGCGCTGTCGGCTCCGGTCAAGAGATCTCGGAGCCCGCTCATAAACAGCGTCTGTGCTCTTTCGTCCTCGAGGCGGACGATACCTTTCCTCAGACGAGCTGTTTCTTTGATCAGCTTTTCGAGGATCGGGTCGTTGAAGCACGAGAAAGGACGACTCGGTCCCCACGATTCAACCTCGAGTCTGATCGTTCCGTCATTCTCCTGCCAGAGGTAATGCCCGGCGATCAGAATCGCTTCATTCGCACCCTCATCATGCACTTCCTTAAGACGGCGCGCATGCCTGGCACCTCGTATTTTCCCCAGGAAGAAAGTCACGATCGGGAGTACGATCGCAAACACGAATCCTGCTGCTTGGAACAAAACAGAATTCGCGGCATAGAAGTCCTGCACCCATGTAAGAAAACCGCTCATGGCGCTCCCCCTTCAATTTTTCCTACTGGTCACTGTAGTGTCTCGAGATACTATCTGCAAGGATCTGAGAATATATAAAAATGCTGCCGCCGGAGGATTTTCATCTCCGGCGGCCTAGAGCGCAAAGAGCGCGTTGGGACGGGGATCAGCCGTCGTGGGTATCCTCGGGGCGCATGCGCCCACGTACGGGTACGTCCTCGTCTGTGACAGAGGACTCTCCGACGGGACGCAACAGCTCCCGTTTGGGATGACCCATCGGAAAGATCTTGCTTCCACTCGGCCTCGACACCCCGATCATCGACTCAGCGCGTAGACGCCGAGAAGAAATCGGATCACCTGATCCATCTACGATATCAACCATGGCCGCATGGCCTCCCTGTTGAACAGAATGAACAGTCCGCAAACTAAAAGAGCCCCGGGCGGGGCTTTCTTCTTTTCGCTTGCGTTTCGTTTACGCTCGCGCCGAAAGCCCCGCCATTTTCTCAATGACGACGACTACGACGTTTGCAATAAACTGTGAAGCTTGTGACTTCATGTTCTGAATGTACCAAGTACTTAGAAACGGTCAAGCCGGCATGTGTAAAAAGTTGGGAGCCGTCGCGGGTCGCGCGACGGCTCAAAGCGGGATCTGGTGGGACTACCCCTGCCAGAGAAACGGGTGGCCAGTGAACTGACTGGGGTCTTTCGAGGACCCCTCGTCATTGGCTCGCGGAGATTCCTCCGACGCGCCCCTCACCTTCGCCGACTCCTCGGCAAGCACCCGATGTCTTTCGTTTTTCATCCAATTCTCCCGTTCCAGGCAATACGAAACCACTTCGCTGCCTGGGTCCAACACCGAACATATTCGGGACTGGACTCAAGAAACGAAAAAGTCCCGAGTGGGACATTCACGATACCTGTGCACACGTGAATCAAATCTGAAAGTGAAAATGTACCAAATTCAGAAAGTTAATCAAGAGGTTTCTTCATAAAAAGCAAAGCCGCCACGGTACGCAACGCGTGGCGGCTCTAAGAGTCGCGCGACCGACATGATACTTCATGGTGGCGGCGGGACCGGTGGTTCATAGAACAGAACGAGCATCCCGGAAGTTGTGGGACGAGCGGCGATGCGCGGCTCGAGTCCATCGTCGATAAGCTGCCCAAACGAATGAAGCAAAGCTTCGGGACACGGCTTGACCAGCGTCCATCCTTGGGGCTCCCCTGCGAAACGGAACAAATGGTAGCGTCCGCGCTTATCCACTCCGAGACGGAGCTCCTTCTCAGGGCACAGGACCTGTTCGATCCTGACCTTATCGCGGTGGTCTCCGAGATCTTCGAGTCTCAACCCCTGCGTCATACTGTCACCTCTTCTTGGAGAAGCCGAGCACGCATTGCCTCGGCGACGACGTCGACATTTCCGCCTTCCGCGGTCGCGACGATGCGAACACCATCCCTACGGACAGTTACGGCAGGTTCAACGCCAGAATACCGATACCCCTCCTGCTTGTTCGCAAGCGCAAGGATATCTTCTGCCATCGCGTCAGGATCGTATCCTTCCGCGAGAATGATGCAAGTCTCCGGTTTGTTCCCCTCATGGAACGAAACCAGAGTTCCACGGTCACCCCTCATAGGGACCTCCTCCTTCAAAGAGTGGTGCCGGGGAGCGGGATTGCCCCCCGGCGAAGTCGGAAGCTAGCGCTTCTCGCGCGGCGGGCGAATGTACGGATGCTCATCTCCATTCTTGAGACGACGCGCATCCGAAAGGTGGCTCGTGTCCGACGGGTCATCGTCAGGGAGAACCGACCTCCGCTGATCAGCGGGTTTTGGGTTCTGTGTCCCGTTGCCCGCGTTGCTCGGACCGCGCTCAATCTGCTTCGGCATGGAATTTCCTCGTCGATTACTGGTTGATCCATCTGCTCCTGACAAAGAACTAGAAAGAGCAGTTCCGTGAGTAGTGGTCGGAGCCCCAGGAATCGAACCCGGGACCTCCTTGTCCTCAACAAGGTGCTCTACCACGATGGTCTTCAGCGGTATCGTTGTCGAACCTTCGCGAAAGATCCAACAGCGATAGTGTTCCGCGTAGTCCCATCTCTCTGAGCTAGGCTCCGAAACCTACATCAACGAAAGAGGCCCTCCGGGTGGAGGGCCTCCTTGTATTTAGTTTCTCCTTAGAATCTAGACACAAGCAGAACCTCCACGAGAAGTGGGAAGGAGGAGTCCAAGGAGGAGGCCCTGATTAGTTTGCTTGGTCGACATGTTTCTAAACTATACGGAGAGCGGAAAGCTGTCAAGAACGCTTCCGTTGACAAAGCGAGTGCACGGAATACTATATTTGGGATGAGCAATCGCGGAGCAGCAGGCATCATTATTAGTTCCTCTATTACCCGAGGGGCTTTTGCCTAATATTTACTGAACAAAACAAACAATCAGCCCCTCCAAAAGAGGGGCTGATTTCGTTCTGGGGTTTGCGTCGAAAGATTTCGAAACAAACCCCAGGTCGATGATCGATCTGGCAGGTTCCGTGAGAGTGCTCACGGTGACGAGCCTGTGGCTCTTTGACGTAACCTGCAGAAATTCAGCCAGGGAGACCCGAGATGCTGAAAAAAGTTGACCTTTGCGGTGTTCCCATCACGGCCCTTGAAACCGTGTTCGACATTCTCGATAACGACGCACGGTGCGGTATCGTTGATACCGTGCTTGGATCCATCCCTGCGTCGGATCAGGAGAGAATCAAGTCTTGGATGCAGAGGAACGACATGAGCTGGTCGTGTGAGAGGTACTACTTCCTCTCGATCGCTCTCGCCGAAGCGGCACACCGCCGTGGAGGTATAACCGAGGCGCTCGTGCGCGAAGTCTCTCGGGACATCGTGCGGAATGGAGGTTTGGGAAACTACCTGAACATCGCATAGAAATTCCGGGAGCGGCCGTCATAACCGACAGCCCGGAAGCAGGCCATGTGGCTGGAAAGGAGGCTCTCGAGGGCCGCGACGTTCGTTGTCGCGGCCCTCTTTCTTTTATAAAAAGTGGCCCTCATCGCACGAGGGCCAATCGAAGGAATAAAGAGCAGTCACGCGGCTCTTCTTTGTTTTATGCACCGCATGGCGATAAGGACGCCGGAGATCCCGAGCCCTTCCGATACAGTTACGAACACCGTGAGTATCGAGGCGAAATCCCAACTCCACTCTAGGTGGATCAGGAGAGTGCTAGCGAACGCCCACATCACCCACGTCTTTACGCCGTCCCGTTCAGGATCGTCGAGATCATCGACGGCAGCTGGAATAGCGCCTAGAAAAAATGCGAGCGCTGTTCCTTCGATGAGGTGCCCCGTCAAAAGGCCGACAAGGATGGCCCCGAAGCCGACCCCTGTACAGACCCTATCGAGGACACTCCATCCGTTTCTACCCGCCTTTCGGCAAACGAAAGCAAAGACGACACCAGCGCAAAGAACGTAGGCAAGACTCAACACAAGATTCCCGCCGTCCGTCGATGCGTCGATGCACCAGCTTACGTCCGTACCGAAAAACAGGAGGTACGACGCTTTATTCCCACCCTCGCCGAAGCTTCACCGTACGAATGTCGGCGAAGTATCCGAAGAAGGCAAGACCGGTTGCTGCGACTTGCGCCGCTTGACCGATATCGAACATAAAACACGCACCACGGTCAGTCACCGTGTTCCTCTATTCGGTCCGTACACCACAGTGGTCTCGGACTCCGTCATCAATAATCGCACGCGGAAAATGATTGACATCATATTTTGATGGGGATACATTGGTCGCAGCTACGCCGATGAATCGGTTCCTCTGAATAAGCAGAGGATTCAGGCCGACGAGGTAGTTTCTGCAAAAGTAGAAACTCGGGTTCTCCCGTAACAGAGATAACCGTCGCTTATAAAAGCGTCGGTGAGAATAAACAAGGTGGCACCGCGGGAAGAGGAATCCGCCCTTAGAACATAAAGTGTTTTTGTGTTGTAAGGGCGGGTTTTTGTTTTTGTTGAAAAAACAGGACCGCATCCCCGTCTGCGGAAAGAGCAAAGCTCCCGCGCGCGGGTTCTTTGCTCTTTTCGTCACACATATCGTCATGTCTATGGACAGCAACAGAGGCTCACGTTATGAAAATACTGACTCTGAACTCGATCGCCCCTGCGGGTCTCCAGGTTTTCAATGGCGGATATACCATCGGAGCTGATATCACGGATCCTGGTGGCATCATCGTGCGCAGTGCGAAGGTCAACACCGATAACTATCCCAACCTCCTCGCTGTTGCGCGGGCTGGTGCCGGCTACAACAACATCACCGTCGACCGCGCAACGGCGACGGGAGTGTGCGTCTTCAACGCACCCGGAGCGAACGCGAACGCAGTGGCGGAACTCGTATTCGCGGTACTCGGTGCGGATGCGCGGCAGATCATGCCAGCTATTGCATTCGCTCGCACACTCGCTGACCTCGACGACAGCGAGATCATGAAGCTCGTCGAGGCCGAGAAATCTCGATTCTTGGGGTCGGAACTCGCCGGCAAGACGCTTAGCGTGATCGGCCTCGGGCAGATCGGGGTACTGGTCGCAAACCTCGGTCTTCAGAAAGGGATGCGCGTGGTCGCATTCGACAGCGCACTCACCGTCCCCAATGCACATCGCCTTCACAGGGATGTGCGCGTGGTGAGAACGATCGATGAAGTACTCCAGGTCGCCGACGTCTTGTCGGTCCACGTGCCTCTCAAGGAGGAGACGCGCGGAATGATCGGGGAACGCGAACTGCAGATCATCCGCCCGGGCGCGACGCTCCTCAACTACGCCCGCGAAGGGATCTACGACGATCACGCCGTACTCGCGGCACTCGATGCGGGAAGAATCGGCAGGTACATTACCGATTTCCCGACACACGACCTGCTCGGCCATCCGAAGGTCGTATGCACTCCGCACCTCGGCGCGAGCACCGCCGAGTCCGAGGAAAACTGCGCCATCATGGCGGCCCGCGAACTCCGCGGCTTCATCGAGACCGGCGCTGTGGTGAACTCGGTGAACTTCCCGACCGTCGACGTGCCAGTCCGGCCCGGCACGACCTCCCGTATAACATTCGTGAACAAGGACGTGCCTGGAATGATCGCGGCTGTCACGGGAGTGCTTGCTGATGCTGGCATCAACATCCCCAATGTTCTCGGCGACAGCAACGGGAATGTTGGCTACTACGTAATCGACGTCGTAGAGCAGGAAGTGCCTCTGAGCGTAATCGAGCGGCTACGCGCCATCGAGAACGTCATCCGGGTCCGCGTCATTCCGATGAACGGCTGATCGACGGGACGAGACGATATGAGCCGCGGGTGGGTCCGATCCCCTCCCGCGGCTTTTTGTATTCTTGACAGTATTTCTGACAGTGCTATTTTGAAAACAGTCAGAACCATTGATCCGGGTCCCCGACATGTCGGGGATTGGGCCCGGTGAGGTAGCTATCGCGTAAGTGGTAGTTCGGGATCTCCCGTAACAGAGATAACCAGTGTCGGCAACGGAGCTGGTGAAAGTCCCAAGAGAAATCGAGGGAGAAGTAAGGTGGCACCGCGGCTTTCGAATACCGCCCTTATCACACGAATTTTATTCGTGAGATGAGGGCGGTTTTTGTTTTGGATAGCCGTAAAAGCAACCAGAACAGAAAGCGCCACACAGCTCTTTCTGTTCTTTGATACTCGGAGAAATGGAGGTATGTGATGAAAGGAACAATTATGGGTGACGCGGCGAACAATCCTGCAGTGCAGAGGAGTTATCGTCGAATGCGTCGCGAGCAACGAGACGTTGGCGACAAGCTTGTGCAGGGTCTTCTGGAACAAGCTGCCGCTGAGGGCAGATTCCTGACTATGGATGACATCGTGAGAATTCTCGGCCCAGAAAATAGGCCTAAGTTCATGAGATCGATCATCATCGAACTCATGGTTTGTATTCGGGAGAAACCTAAGTGAATGCGGCTGGAGACCGAAATACAAAACCACATCGAACACACGAGGTTAGAGATGCCTGAGAACACGAGACGCAGCACAGGTTGGGGTTCTGGTTGGACTCCACCGCCACTTCCCAATCCACCTCCCCCGCCAATTCCGAAGAAGGAGCCTGCGGAAGAGCCCCCGCCTCAGCGCGGATGGGACAATCCGGAGCTGAAGGAGTGACGGAGGAGCAATTCATCGCGAGGTACGGGGCGAGACTCCAAGAGCTTCTCGGTCCGGACTATCGCAATCACCGTGCTTATCCAAACATACTTCGACAAGTTGAGGATGGGAGACGCACTGTTCCCAATATCCTCGCCGACCTAGCGGAAAGCGACGGGATTACATCCTCCGATATGTCTCGCTGGAGACGATCGAAAAGTGGCGCCGGCTAACCCCGGCGCTTTTTCTTTGTCGCTTGACAGTATTCTGGGTGGAACGTAGATTACCTGTATGAGTAACGGTCGAAATTTCGCAGCATTCTTCTTTTTCTTCTTTACACGCCAAAGAGGGGTGGCTGTTTCGTTGCTCAAGTAACCAAAAGCAAAAAAACAGAAAAGCCCCTCGAAAGAGGGGTTTTTCTTTTGTATCTTGCGATCTCCGCCGAAAAACCGACCGAGATCGCAGGCCGCAATGGTGCGGACGCTGCTGCAGGCTTCTGAAAGAGCTTGCAAGCTCTTTCAGAAACGAGTTCTTTCACAAGCTTGCGGATTAGTATGAACGGAGGAACAAATGCGGTCTAGTCGTGGATCATTTGCCGGATCCGACAATACCGGTCTGGACAAGCGGGTTGCGAACGTTGCGAAAGTGCCACTTTCTGCTGCACCCGCACTCTCGAAGACTCGTCATGAACAGCCCTGTGTCTTGATGGTGGGGCCTGAACAAATGACTGTATTCGAAATGAGGGCTCTCAAAGATGCGTTCGAGGCTCTCGGTGCGAAGGCCTCAATATTTCGTGCAGATACCTGGTTCGGCTCTGGAGAATTCGAGGATGCGGCTCGGAAGTGTACACATTTCATCCTCGGAGTTGCCAAGGAGCCCTCGGTTCATGAGCACAGGATCCTCGACCTAGTCTTACGCAAGGTTGAGGTTTTCTCTATCATCTGTTTCGGTTCGAACGAGGGCCTGACGAGATTCACCGAACTTGCTGCGAAAGGCAAGATCAAGATGCTGGTCAGCCGGACGTCGATGGACAACGCACTGTCGACACATGTTCTCGGTTCGCGAGTCTATCACTCGATGATGTGCGAAGATCTCGTGAAATCGGCGAAGGATATCGCAGAAGCGGTCCTTCCTGCTGCGCTGAGGGCATATCTTCCTCCAGTCTAGAACTGCTATCCGCGGCAGAATTCACGGACGGTTAGGGTCCAATCCCCTGCCGTCCGTTTTCTTTTGTATAAAAATATTTAGCGCCAGATGGGAGTCGGACCCATCCGGCGCTTTATGTTTACGCATGATCATCGCTCATTCTGCGTTCCCGCATTGCGAGCATGCGTGCCTCTATCTTCTCGACAAAGTCCCTGCAGTAGGGGTTGTACTTGTACACCCACCAGAAGAGGGCGTCGTCCTTCCCCATGAGACTCATCGCCTCATGGAAAAGTCGTGTCGAGAGAGTTTGTACACGGCGCTTCTCGCCATCCGTGACTGCCTCGACGCAACGGCCGAAGTACTGCGTGACGAACTGGTCGACACCGATTGTCCGATCATGCTTATCTGCACTCATGATCCGAACGTCGAGGCCGCAGTTGCCAATGAGTAGCTCACGCGCCATCTTGAGCATCTCTCGCTCACACGAGCGCTCACACACGACGAGCTGCAATCCCTTCAGGCTCTTGTTATTTGCCTTATAGCTCTGCGGACCGAATAAGGGATGCGTTGCAATCCAATTCCGTCCCGCAGGCGTCGCGTATTTCTGCAGCAATTCCACCGTATAGAGCTTGACCGTGCTCACATCGATTAGCACCGCGCCCGGCTTCATGACCGCAACAACCTGCTTTAGAACAGACTCGAAGACAGGTGCCGGAACGGCCAGGATGACGATGTCGCACGTAGCTGCCTCGATGAGGCTACCATTCGACCCTTTTCCCTTATCCGGATCGAATCCATACAGTCGCGTAAAGAGGCTGCGCATCGGATCATTGAAGTAGTCGAAAACAAAGCGTCCGAATGAACCGAGACCAATGATGCCAATCGTTCCAAACAACCCGAATGCTCTCCTCCCTGGACCACGAAGAACTGTGTCCGTCATTGCATGCCTCCCTCTCGGGGCTTGGTAATCAGGTCAGTCCCAAGCGAGTAAAAGATCTGGTGACCTGATTGCGAAGTCCACGAGACGCCGGTATCAAGCCATCAAAAAAGCCCCTTCCCGGGGCCTATTCTGTCTCGCAAGTTAGTGCAGCGACAAAACTACCCCCTGGGGCTTATATAGTTGAAATAATATGCCGCTCCGATTTTCATGTGCTTGGATAGTACGATTTATTTTGTCTTTTGTCCACGCCATTTCTCAGCAACAACAAGAAGTGGGGTCGCGAGGAAGAGCGACGAGTACGTTCCAGCGATGATACCTACGAGAAGCGTGAGAGCGAAATTCGCGGTCGATTCAGGACCGATGAAGTATAGGACGAGAAGCGTGAATACGACCGTAAGAGATGTGTTGATCGAGCGCACGAAGGTCTGTCCTAAGCTACGACCTGCTGTTTCCGCGAAATCCTCTTTACGATTTCTGTCTTGATTGATGCGCAGATTCTCGCGAACTCGGTCGAAGACCACGATTGTGTCGTGCACTGAGAAGCCGAGGACTGTGAGGATGGCAACAACAAAGAGAGTGTCTACTTCTGCGCCTACTACGTATCCGAGAAGTGCATAGAATCCGAGCGTCACGATAATGTTATGGACGAGTCCAACGATCGCCATGAGCCCGTACATCCATGATGACACTGGCTTCGAGACTTTTCTGAATGCGAACGCGATGAAAAGGAGGATACAAATGAGGACGAGGGTGATCGATATGAATGATTTATTGCGAAGCTCTTTGCCTATCGTCGGACCAATATCGGTCAACTGACCGATCACTACTGGATACTCTCCATCGATAGAAAGTACCTCTGACAGAGAATTCTTTTGCTCCGTTGAAAGATTCGTGGTTCGTAAGATGTAATCGTTTACCCCTGCTTCCCGGAGTGAGTATCCATGGAACTCTGCCTCTGTAAGCGCGTCGGATAGGACCTGAGGGGATGGGCGGCCATCTGAATAGGTAACTTGTGCAAGAGTGCCTCCCGTAAAGTCGATGCCAAAATGTAGTTTGAAAACAAACAGCGAGATAAGCGACAAAAGAACGACAGCGCCTGTTATCGCAAAGAAGATATTTCTGTTTTTGATTATGAACATACGAAAATTAGTTACGAACTTCTGCGTTCGAATTATTTGAAAAGCCTGAACCGAAAAGGAAGCCTTTGAAACCACCCTTCGCCTGAAGACCAAGCGCAAAAAGGAATGTACGCGAAACAGAGATCGCGGTGAGCATCGAAACAAGCACACCTAAGCCAAACACGAGGGCAAAGCCTTTTATGAGCGAGCTTCCGAAGAAGAAAAGGATGATGGCCGTGATCATCGAGGAAATGTTCGAGTCTCGGATCGAGAGCCATGCACGATGGAAACCTTCAGCGATCGCTTCCTTCGTATTCTTACCTTTTGAAAGCTCTTCTTTCATGCGCTCGAAGATAAGAATGTTTGCGTCCACCGCCATACCGACGGAAAGTATGAACGCTGCAATTCCCGCTGCCGTAAGAGTCACTGGTATCCACTGGAAGAGCGCGAGCACAACGATCGCATAGAGTGTGAGCGCGGTAACAGCAATAAGACCTGGAAGTCGATACCAGAAGATCATAAAGATACCCACGGCAATCATTCCCCAAAGTCCTGCCATGATGCCATCACGTACCGCTTCATCTCCGAGCGTCGCTGAAACTGTTTGAGTAGAGATAAGCTCAATTGGAAGTGGGAGTGCACCGTAGTTGAGATTACGTACGAGCTCTTTCGCCTCCGCAGCCACGAAATTACCTGAAATCACCGCAGTACCATTAGGTATCGCCTCTTGAATTATCGGAACGGAGATCGCTCTCCCGTCGAGGAATATGCCGAAAAATCTTCCCACATTTTCACCAGTGAGATCTGCAAAAATTTCTGAGCCTTCTCCGTTGAATGTGAGTACGACAACTGGCTCATTTGGGATGCCTCCTACATTTTGATTGAACTGAAGGTCAGCTCGCTTGAGGTGTTTTCCTGTAATTGCAGCAGTCTCAAACAACTGATCGACTGTAGAAGTAGAGATGTTTGCTGGTGGAGTATCGCCCTTAAGAAGACGAAATTCTAGGACAGGAGTTTGCCCGATGAGACGGATAGCTTCTTCAGTATCTGTAACTCCCGGAAGTTCGACTAATAGTCTCTCCTCAGGAGATCCCGCGAATGTTCCGCCTCGCTGAGTCTGTACGATCGGCTCGGAAACACCGAAGAGATTCACACGACGCTCGATGGTGTCGCGAAGTGCATCCATGGAAGCTGCGACATCTGATCCGGGGATTGCGGAGACGTCAGCACGATATACAAGCTGAGTACCGCCAGAGAGGTCGAGGCCAAGGCGGAATGGACGATTTCCATTCGTCTGGGAAGAATATACAAACCACCCCAGCGCCATGCCGAGAACTAAGATGCCCACGGCTATGAGCCGTATTTTCAACATAGCGGGAGTTTATTGCTTTTCGGGCAATTGAGCAAGCTCGAATAGGTTCCTGAAGATCATAGCGACCGCGACTGGCCCGACACCCCCTGGAACAGGCGTAAAGACGCTCGCCTTCTCGGCGCACGCTGGATCAGCGTCTCCTTGAATTTTCTTGTTTAATTCACTCGTGCCTGCATCAATAAATGCGACACCTTCTTTTATATGTTCGGGCTTTATGAATGCCGGACTTCCCGCGCCTGAAACTACGATGTCAGCGGTCTTAAGATCATCAATAGAGCCATGCTGACGCGAGAAAATAGATACATCGGCTCCATGTCGTTTCAAAAGCCATGCAGAGGGAGCTCCGACAAGACGTCCCGAACCAACGACGACTGTTTTCTTTCCAGATACCTCAACTCCTCCCCTTCGAAGCAATTCGAGGACAGCGAGAGCTACCGGTGCGTGCACGGGCCTTTCTTCTTCAGTCACACTCGGATTTAGCGCATCCACATCTCTCTCTTTTGGAATTGCTGCAAGCGCCGCATCCGTATTGATGTGTTTTGGAAGAGGTAGTTGAACAATGAGCCCGTCAACTTCTTTTGAAAATTCTTTGATCTTTGCGAGGAGTTCAGCTTCTGTAATAGTTTCTGGGAAATCTACGCGGATCATTGGGATCTCGAGCTTTGCTGCAGCACGCGTCTTTATTCCCACGAAAGATTCGATCACGGGATTATGCCCGACTACAATTATGCCAAGCTTGGTACTCTTCCGAGCAGAGAGATCCCACTCTCCTGCGAGCTCCTCATAGATCTCTGCCGCAACTTTCTTTCCGTCTAATATCATGAAACTCCAAGTTCTTTCTTTAATTCTGCAATACCCTCCTCCAGCGTAACTGTAGGAGTCCATCCGAGAAGCTCTCTCGCCTTCGTATTATCCGCCTGAGAATCATGCGCCTCGACGCGAGGTGGGCCGTACTGAATAGGACCGCCGAACATTTCTGCGAGTGTCTGGATTGAAACATTGCGTCCCGCACCGATATTAATAACCTCCCCTTTCCCAACATTCGGACTTTCCGCTGCGAGTAGATTGGCGGCAACGACATCGCGGACGTGAGTGAAATCGCGTGTGATAGTACCGTCACCAAAGATGGTTATCGGCTCGTTATTCTTTCGCGCCATGAGGAATTTCCCTACCGCGAGTGCATACGGACCGTTCGGATCGAGCCCTGGACCATACACATTAAAGTAGCGTAGGCTCACTGTCTCCACCCCATAGATATCTGGCCAAAGTTTTGCGAAAAGTTCACCAACATATTTCTGCAGACCATATGGATTCACAGGATTCGCTGGCAGACTCTCGACTAGTGGTAATACAGTTTGAGCTCCGTATGCCGATCCGGAAGCGGAATACACAACGCGACGAACTTTAGCCTTTGCGGCGGCAGTTAAGACCGATACGGTTCCAGTTATATTCTCGTCTGTTGTTTCTACTGGATGTTCGACGGAATATGGGACTCGAGGCACAGCAGCTGTGTGAAAGACAACATCACCTCCTTCCATGACAGGCTGAATCTTGTCCGTCGAACGGATGTCTATCTCATGCAGTACCGCCTCTTTGGGCAAGGAGTCGCGACGAAAAGACGGATCTCTGTCTATGATATGTGTCTCCCAACCAGCCTTCACCAAGGCGTGTACCAAATTACTTCCGATGAATCCGGCTCCTCCTGTGACGATAGCTTTTTTCTTTTTCATACTGTTATGTGCCGCGCCCTGTGAGCATGATGCGGATAGTCTGTAGGATAATAAACAAATCGAGTAAAAGCGAGCGATGCTTCAAATAGAATAGATCGTACGAAAGCTTGTTCTTGGTTTCCTCTATGGCCGCGCCATGATGAGGATCTCGATCGTGTTTTATCTGCGCCCAGCCGGTAAGTCCCGGAGTCACGAGGTGTCGCGCGTTGTAATACGGAATGTGTGCACTGTATTCGCGTGCGAGCGGCGGCAATTCCGGTCGAGGACCGACAAGGGATAGCTCCCCTTTTATCACATTGAGAAGCTGAGGGAATTCGTCGAGACGTGTCGCGCGAAGCCACTTACCTACCCTCGTAACCGTGAGTTTTGTTCTTCCCCCAACGCCGTATTCACCAAGATCATTCCCCGTCATGCTTCGGAATTTATATATTCGAAATGTCTTTTCATATTTTCCAATGCGCTCCTGGGAAATGAAGATTGGGCCACCATCATCGAGCTTTATCGCGAGCATTATGAATGGATATAAAGGAAGAGTCGCAATTCCCACAACTACTCCGCCTATAATATCGACTCCCCGTTTTAATACACTGTAGAGACGCGACGCGGACACACTTGAGAGAATCCATTCGTATTTGATGAGAGACAGCGGTACCCTATCAAAGACCTCTTGGTATAGATCTATAACATCTACTATCGCAAAACGGCGTTTGTGGAACGCTGCTTCATATACTATGGGGCGCGCCGCAATAAACGCTTCGTCGGAAAAGTCTGCGACGAGAAATGTCATATCGTCTTTCCCGGCGAGTCGGCACGCCTCTCTAATTACCTCATGCGATGGCGCTTTCGCGGTATCTATCGCATGCTCGAAAACGAATGGATATCGAGAGTCGTTCTTCACCTCTTCGATCAGATCGTGCACATCAGGACCTGAGGCAATTAAGACACCTTTAAGGCGACGAGGTATTTTAAGGCGAAGGAAAAAGAGCACGCGCCACACATACACAAGTATGAAAGAGACAATGAGATAGAGGACGAGGATCGTTTTCGGCGCGAGGCCGAACGCAGGTACTAAAAAGAAGAAGAGGGCCGCGATCACGACGTTAATAATGAGCGCATAAAGAATTGCTGTTGGAAGCTTACTGCGGAAAATTCTTGTGTGTCTCCCATACAGACCTGCGAGGAAAAATACCGCTAGCCAGACAACGAAAAGTATCGCAAATGGCTCAAGGTGTTTGTAGAAAAGCTCGGTAGTGGGGATCTCGAGATAGCGGAGTGAGAGCGCGGCCCAAAGTGAGACAACAAAGATGGCGATGTCCCCTAGGAGTAAGAGAACGTACTCCCTCTTGGGAACAAGGGTCATACCTGCTAGTATGACATTAAAAGAGCTATGGAACAAGCCATGAAAACCCCCTCAGGCAAGCAAAAAAAGGTATTGTTCCTCATCACAAAAGGTACACAGGGTGGCGCGCAAAAGTATGTATATGACCTCTGCACAAATCTGAGAAGCGAGGAATTTGAGCCCGAAATAGCATTCGGGACGAGCGGTAAGCTCGTAGAAGATCTCATCGCTCAGAAAATAAACACTCATCAAATCCCTTCTTTGAACCGAGATATTGGGCTTTTTTCTGATATCAAAGCCTTCTTTCAGATACGGCGACTCATTCGAAAAATACGTCCCGACGTCGTACACCTAAACAGCTCAAAGGCCGCAGCTTTGGGGGCACTTGCCGCGAGATCAGCCATGGCTCCAAAAATCATATTCACCGTCCATGGCTGGCCGTTCAAGGAAGACCGCGGCATCTTCTTTCGAGCATTCATTCTTTTATTTAGTTGGATCACGGGCCTCCTCTCCCACACAATCATTGTAGTATCAACGATCGACAAGGAACTTGGGGAACGGATGTGGTTTCTACAGAAAAAGATCAGGTACGTTCCGCTCGGTATTGTTCCCGCTTCGCTCATTAATAGAGAAGCTGCTCTCTATGAACTGCGCACCTATAATGAAAACGTAGGTAAACCTGAAGGAAGTGTTCATATCGGCACCATTGCAGAACTTACCCCAAATAAAGGAATTCAAAGGGGCATAAAGGCTATCGCACTTTTAAACAAAGCGGGCGAGCGTGACTACTCATACACAATAATTGGTGACGGGGAAGAAAGGAGGACTCTCCAAGAACTTGCTATCTCTCTTGGCGAAGAGGAGCACATTCATTTCACGGGATTTGTGCCAAACGCAGCTGCGTACATGGAAACTTTTGATGTGTTTCTTCTCCCCTCTCAAAAAGAAGGTATGCCGTATGTACTACTTGAATCCGGCGAAGCTGGGATTCCTACCGTCACCACAAAGGTGGTAAATCCAGACCTAGCGGAAAAGTATAAAACCATCATCCAAGTAGAAACGGTGCGCGCGAAAGAGATCGCTTCAGCGATAGAGGAAGCGAACACATTCCTACGACAGCGCCCCACCACCCCTAAGTTCCCTCTTAAAAATATGCTCGATGCGACGATCGCCTTGTACGCTTAGGAGATCGCGATAATCTCTGTCTCGTCGCGCGCAAGTGGCGCTGAACGGATATGACGTCTTAATCCCATAAGCACGCCGAGTGCCGCAAATTCTGTTAGAAGGTGAGAACCTCCGTAGCTCATGAAAGGTATCGTAGCTCCCGTGATTGGGAGAAGACCGACATTCATTCCAATGTGAATGGTTATCTGCGCCAGAAAATATATCGCAACGCCCGCCCCGAAAAGCGAGTCAAAGTTATCACTCGCTCGAAGCGCAAATGTGAGGATCCGAATGATGACGATGCCAAATAATCCAAAGAGAATAACGACTCCGACAAACCCCCATTCCTCTGCATACGCCGCGAATATAAAATCCGTCTCATACTCAGGCAGGAAGCGAAGCTTAGATTGTGTACCGTACCCGATCCCCTTTCCTAAAAGCTCCCCTGAGCCGACTGCAACGGTAGATTGATACGCGTTATACCCAGCCCCTTGAATATCCGTGAGCGGATGGAGAAACGTAAGAACCCTCTGTTTCTGATACGATTCGAGCCCGAATTGCCATAACCCCCCGGCGATGACCACGCCCGTGATAATGAGCGCAGCTAAATGTTTCCAGGAAATACCTGCGACGAGAACGAGACCAAGCCAAATGGAACCGATAATAATCGCCGATCCTAGGTCAGGCTGGAAGAAGATGAGAAGTGCAAGAAGCAGCGCGTATGAACCAGAGAGCAGAATGTGCCGTATGTGCGCAATTTCAATATGTCGCCGCGCAAAATATTTAGACAGAAGCGCGATAAGGACTAATTTCGCAGGGTCGGATGGCTGGATCGCAAAAAAACCTAGATTGAACCAACTTTGCGCACCTTTTGAAATGGACCCGAGAAAATAAATGAGGCCAAGAAGAAACACTGTGCCCGCAAATATCGCGACAATAACTTGAGTTCGCCGAAGGAATCGATACTCAGGAATACTTGCGACGAAAAATACGAGGACAGAGAGAGCGATCCATATTAACTGCTTTTCAAAAAACGCATTCTCTCCCGCAAAAGACCGCATCGTAAGAAGGCCAAGGAGAGAGATTCCGAGAGCCGCGGCAAAAAGGTACCAATCTATATGAGAGAAGAAACGGATATGCCCTTCCGCCTGCTGTTTCAATCGAGAGATCATGGCTACCTAAAACTATCTCCGCACAACGGGCGAAAGGAGTGGGAGCACATCGACACGTCCAACTACAAAGCGGAATGGATCTGGCCAAGTGAAGACTATGTCGCGTGACTCGTTTGCAGGAATATTGGTGACGAAAGTTTTCGAAGCGGCAATTGCATTCCCGGCCGTATCAAAGACGACTGCAACGAAAGAAGGCTCCTTAATCGTAGACACCGAGGTATTCAAGACTGAGGCACTGACGCGGGGAATCGTTGCGACATCGCTCGTGCGAACATCACGGATTGAAAGTGCATCCTCTTCGGCACTCATTCTTTTCCATACAAGTGGCTCTTCGAATTCAAAGAACGTCCTGACAACGTTTCGTGTACCCGTTTCGATCGCGCCAAGAAAAACCGGCGTAACTCCATTTGGCATGATAAATGTCGTTCCTTCTTTTCTCGCTACCACAAGATTATTTTCATCATAGAGTCCAAAACTGTAACGCACAGATTGCACGCCCGCACCTCGATTCGGATTCTCTATATATGCGACAGCCCCGTACAAACCATCTCGTACCTCAAAACTTCTCGCCCAAAGTATTGTGTGTGGAGCAAGAGTGCGAGCATCGAGGAGAACACAAGACCCCCCTCTATCCGGTGCCGTTTCTCCTGCGTTTTGCTTTCCGTCAAAACAAGACGGTGGCTCGTGGATCCAGAGCGCCATTGGAATACCAATAACGAGCGCTAAGAAAATAAAGACGCCTAGTGCATAGCTCGTTCTTCGTTTAGAAGCCCATGACATATCCATATAGTGTACCTTCCGGCGCCTTTATAACAAACACCCCGAATCGAAAGATTCGGGGTGTTTGTGTTTGAGACTCTGTTCTGGCGACTAGCTACTCTCGCCTTGCGACTACCATCGCCTCAACTGGGCTTAACTGCCGTGTTCGGAAAGAGAACGGGTGTGACCCCAGCGATAAATCACCAGAACAGAGTTTCAAACTCCGTCGACACTGAAGAGCGATACAACAAAAAGTTTCAAGAAAGCGCACGCGACTCTCACAATTCCTTTCGAGAGTTCTGTCGACATATTAGTACGTCTCGGCTCAATGCATTACTGCACTTCCACCTAACGCCTATCAACGTGGTCATCTCCCACGAGTCTATAACGATTCCTAATCTTGGAGTCGGCTTCCCGCTTAGATGCTTTCAGCGGTTATCCAATCCCGACATAGCTACGGGGCGGTGCACTTGGTAGTACAGCCCCCAGACCAGAGGTCAGTTCATTTCGGTCCTCTCGTACTAGAAACGAATCTCCTCAAGAATCAACGCCTGCAACAGATTAAGACCAACCTGTCTCACGACGGTTTGAACCCAGCTCACGTACCTCTTTAATTGGCGAACAGCCAAACCCTTGGGACCTTCTCCAGCCCCGGGATGAGATGAGCCGACATCGAGGTGCCGAACACTGCCGTCGATTTGGACTCTTAGGCAGTACCAGCCTGTTATCCCCAGAGTAACTTTTATCCGTTAATCTTCTCCTGCATCTAATGCAAAGAGTCGGTTCACTTTGCTCCGCTTTCGCGCCTGCTCGTCATGTACGACTCGCAGTCAAGCCACCTTTTGCCAATGCACTATCGGCACGATTTCCATACGCGCCTAGGTGACCATAATAGGCTCCTCCGTTACTTTTTAGGAGGACAGCGCCCCACCGAAACTGTCCATCAGGTACTGTCTCTTCAGGGTTTCTCCCTAAAGGTTAGAATATACAGAAACAAGGGGTGGTGTTGCATTGGCGGATCCACAAAGGCCAAGACCTTTGCTTCAAATCCTCCCACCTACGCTACGCGGTGCACCCGTATATCCAATACCAAATTACAGTAAAGCTTCTGGGGTCTTTTCGTCTAGTTGCAGGAAGGCGGCATCTTCACCGCCCTTGTATTTTCACCAAGCAGATCCTCGAGACAGTTCCCCAGTCGTTATACCATTCGTGCACGTCTGAACTTACCAGACAAGGAATTTCGCTACCTTAGGACGATTATAGTTATCG
>CAYNRJ010000004.1:0-5418 GCA_964399865.1 uncultured Candidatus Saccharibacteria bacterium
CAGAGGCATATGGAGATCTCCTTGCATGGAATGGTTCTGGATGGACGAACTTTGCAACCTCTTCTCTTGGTCTCTCGGGTTCTGCATTTCCATTTACACCTGCCTCAAATTGGAACTCAACATCAACACTCATTCGCTTCACGCAGGGCATCATTGCGAACGCTTCTTCTACAATCGGCAATGGGACGCTTGGTCTCACCGTGAGTGGTTCTGCGACGACGACGGGAAATGCGTACTTCGCGGGGAACGTTGGCATTGGCACTACTTCTCCGTACACAAGACTATCAGTCGCTGGCGAAGTTGTTGCAAACAATTTTACTGCGACGTCAACGACTGCGAGCTCAACATTTGCCGGCATCAATTCTCAATCCATCGTTCCTATAAGTGATGCGGTGTACGATCTCGGATCTCCGACAAATCGCTTCCGTGATTTGTATCTCTCGACTGCATCCCTCCACCTCGAATCAACCTCAGGAGAAACAGGTTCGGCAAAACAGTGGAAATTTGGAATAGATACCGGTAACGGTCAGCAGACAGGTACGTCGACAGGATTCTTCCGCATCCAGGAAGGGAACAGTGACATGTTCTATTTGAACCACGCGGGTCAGCTTGGTATCGGCGTTAAAGATCCTCGCGCACGATTGCACATCCAAGGGAATGCATGGCTATCGGGAATCAGTAACGGAACAATCTCGAGCTCAGGCACGACCGTTACAGGAGTTGGGACAAACTTCCTCTTTGGATACAACAAACTGAGTGTCGGAGATCAGATTCTTGCCGATGGGGAGGTACGCACCGTAACAGCCGTACTGAGCAACAGCACACTTACCGTCGATTCACCGTTCTCTTCAGCACTTTCTAACGACTCATATCAGTTCCAACAGCCGATCGCGAGATTCGATAACAGCGCAAGCGCAACAAAATTTATTATCGGACCGGGAGGTAACGTCGGTATCGGTGATCTAAATCCGACGGGCCTTCTTTCAGTTGGTGCCGGAGACGCGTTCTCAGTAAACATGCAGGGTGCTGTCGCAAGCGGTACGTGGAACGGTACGCGTATTGGTGTGCAATACGGAGGTACGGGAGCGACGACTTTCCCTTACGGTCTTATCCTTGGCAATGGTACGAATGCGCTCACGAATATCGCGACTTCGTCTCTTGGGCTCATGACTACGAACGTCGGAGAAGGAAGCAATCAGTACTTTACAAATGAACGTGTAGACGATCGTGTCGGGAGTCTTCTTGTGGCTGGTACTGGAGTAACTCTCGATTACAACGATGGCGCGAATACTCTCACAATAAGTTCGACGGGCGGTGGTGGCGGAGGAGGGACTGGCGGCACGTGGTCGACCACGACTTCGCAAGTTTCAGGTACCCTCATTAATTATCCAAACAACAACTCAGACGTCGTTACGATAGGCTCAAGTGCGACGACCTCGGCAGAATATTGGTTTGATCCAAATACAACGACGTCATTCTTCTCAGGCAGAGTCGGCCTCGGTACGGTCACTCCGAGTGCAACGCTCTCCATTTCTGACAGTGGTTCTGCAGGAAGTCGCCTCCTCGACGTTGGCGACGACTCATACCTTACCGACCTTGATGTCGCAAACACTCTCGGCATTTATGGTATCCAGGACTCAACGAGAGCATCAGTCACACTAGGCAGTGGTGGGGGAACTATCTCCGGTGCGTCCGGTAACATCGGTATCGGCGACTCAACTCCCACCTTTACGCTCGATGTCACAGGCAATGCTCGCTTCACCTCTCTTGTCGATGCAGCAAACTTTGTCGCAACGTCTACGACGAACATAAACTCTTTCCCACTGCTCAGCGCCACTACAGCCACAACGACAAACCTTGCAATTACCGGTGTCACCTCAGCACTGCTCAGGACTAACTCTCTTGGCCAGGTGACTACCGCAGTTGCAGGTACTGACTATGCAAATTTCCAATATCTTTTCCCATCCAATGCTACGACGACGGGTCTAGGATTGTACGCATCTTCAACAATCGGTGCAGGAGGACAGGCGACAGGACTCACAATTTCTGGCGGAGCAACCACAACAGGGAATCTTCGCGTCCAAGGTAGTGCCACCTCCACGAACTTCGCCATCACCGCAGTCACATCAACCCTTCTCAAGACCAACGGCAACGGTTCCATCGTCCCAGCAGTTGCTGGCACTGACTACGCATCCCTCGCAACTGTTGCAGGAGCGTTTCCATTCACCCCTGCTGCTGCCTGGAACTCCACCTCAACTCTCATTCTCTTTAATCAAGGGATCATCGCGAACGCTTCCTCAACCTTTAGCGCCGGACTGAACGTCACCGGTACTGCCTCATCCACAAACCTTGCCGTCACAAGTCTTCCAAGCGTACTCCTTGGTACCAACGCACTCGGACAGGTGATCTCAACGACCACACTCAGCACCAACTACCTCTCAGGCACCCTCGCAACGATCAACTCAACCGCCATCACCGCAGGTGGCACCTTCACCATCACCGCAGCCTCCTCAACACTTCTCGCCAACTCCAACTACTTCTCAGGCAACAACACCTTCTCCAACACCATCACGGGCTCAGTCTCAGGGAACGCAGGTACTGCAACAGCACTCCAGAACTCTCGCACTATCAACAACGTTTCCTTCAACGGTACCGCTGATATCACAATTACTGCAGCGTCTTCAACACTTCTTGCAAACACCAACACGTTCACAGGAGGGAACGTCTTTGCAAACGCAACCTCAACCAACTTCGCCATCACAGCTATCACATCCTCTCTCCTCAAAACAAATGGCAACGGTTCCATCGTTCCTGCGGTCGCTGGCACTGACTACGCATCCCTCGCAACAGTTGCTGGAGCGTTTCCATTCACCCCTTCCACCATCGGAAGCGCCAACGCAAACTCAACTTCAACTCTCATGGTCTTTAGCCAAGGCTTCATCTCTCAAGCCTCTTCAACCATCATCGGCAACGCCACGACAACAGGCATGCTCGGAGTTGGCTCTCTCTTCCTCAACAACACACGCTTCACTGACCTTGCAGGAGATGCACTCGAAGTCTCTGCAGGCACACTCAACGTCAATGATGTGACAGCAGCAATGCTTGCGAACGCAGACTTTGGAGAGTTCTCCTGCAACGGCACCACCTGTACGATTGATGCTGAGTCACAGTCCATCGAAGAGCTCTCTGACGTTGGCTCCATGACAGAGGCATATGGAGATCTTCTTGGTTGGAACGGCACGTCGTGGATCGACTTCGCAACAGGCACTCTCAACATCAACTACTCCAACCTCATCGTTGATGCAGGAGACATCGATGGGGAACTCATCGCAGACGACACCATCGACGATGACTCCATCGACTTCTCCGATGTCACACTCAATGACTTCACGAACGACGCAGGATACCTGACGTCGACGTTTGCATTCCCATTCACCGCCACCTCGGTCGGCAACTCAACCTCAACTCTGCTGCAGTTCACTGCAGGATTCATATCTAATGCTTCCTCAACAGTCTCTGGCGGTCTCACCATTGTTGGCTCAGCGACGTCCACTAACGTCGCGATCACCGGCGTTACCGGCACACTCCTGAAGACAAACTCTCTTGGCCAGGTGACTGCAGCAACTCTTGGTACTGACTACCAGAATTTCCAGTACCTTTTCCCAAACAATGCCACCTCAACAGGTCTTGGAATTTACGCGTCCACAACCATCGGCTCGGGATCACAGACAGGCGGGCTCACTATTAATGGTGGCGCAACCACAACGGGGAATCAGTACATTGCGGGCTCTCTTGGTCTCGGTACTGCTCTCACCGCAGCAAACGGAGGTACTGGAATCACAAACCCAACCGCGGCAGGAGTGCTTCTCGGATCGTATGCAGGCGGATCATGGCAGCAAGTTTCGACCACCTCTCTCAACATCACGTTTGCAAACCTCGTTGGTTCCGCAACAAATGCACAAGTTGCTGACGACCTCACAATCTCTGGCGGCACAATTAATGGAACTCCAATTGGTGCATCTTCCGCGTCGAGCGCAATATTTACCAATGCCACAACCAGTGGCAATCTCGTTGTGCAGGGAAATGCGACAACAACGAACTTCGCAATCACAGGAGTGACCGCAACTCTTCTCAAAACAAACTCAACAGGAGGAGTTGTCCCAGCAGTTGCTGGCACTGACTACGCAAACTTCCAATATCTCTTCCCATCAAACTCAACTTCTACAGCGCTCACATTCTCAAATGGCCTCACAGTCTCTGCGGGCTCGCTCACTCTGAGTACGTCACTCAACGGACCTCTCCAGGCAAACGGCGGGGTCGTATCTGCTACCACCTCAGTTGGTGCTGTATATGGAGGCACCGGCATCACGAACCCAACCGCAGCAGGAGTACTCCTCGGCACATACGCGGGCGGAGGTTGGCAGCAGGTTTCGACTTCTTCTCTCGGTATTGCGATTTCTGACACGCGAGGAACACTCGGTGTTTCTAGAGGCGGCACTGGAGCAACAACATTCTCGTACGGACTCTTGCTTGGTAATGGTACGGACGCAATCACGAATATCGCGACTTCAACACTCGGACTTCTCACCACGAACATTGCAGAAGGGACTAATCAATATTTCACTGACGAACGCTCAGATGATCGGGTAGGTACTCTTCTTCAGGCGGGTTCTGGAGTACTGCTCGATTACAACGATGGTGCGAACACTCTCACCATAAGCTCAAGCGGAGGAAGCGGGGGAGCAGATGTAAATTGGACGTTCTTCAATGGTTCGGGATTGTATCCTTCAACTTCTACAAACCAAGTGCTCGTCGGAGGGACCGGAACGTCAACTCTTGTAAATCCACTCGCGAAACTCGGTGTCATCGGTGGCGCGTCCATTGATAACGCCACCACCACCTCTCTATATATAGGCTCTCTCACAGGACCCCTCCAGTCAATCTCTGGTCAAGTCTCTGCGACCTCCACTCTATCTATAGCGTACGGAGGCACCGGTCTCTCGACGGCCCCAGGATACGGCCAGCTCCTCATGGGCAACGGCACAGGAGCATACGCGCTCACCTCAACTACATCTCTCGGTCTCGTTTCCTTCGCTACATCTTCAGCTGACTACTGGATCACACAGACTTCGATCGAATCGCTCTCTGACGTTGGCTCCATGACAGAGGCATATGGAGATCTTCTTGGTTGGAACGGCACGTCGTGGATCGACTTCGCAACAGGCACTCTCAACATCAACTACTCCAACCTCATCGTTGATGCAGGAGACATCGATGGGGAACTCATCGCAGACGACACCATCGACGATGACTCCATCGACTTCTCCGATGTCACACTCAATGACTTCACGAACGACGCAGGATACCTGACGTCGACGTTTGCATTCCCATTCACTCCAACTGCATACGGCAACGCCA
>CAYNRJ010000005.1:0-3596 GCA_964399865.1 uncultured Candidatus Saccharibacteria bacterium
TAGGTGCGTCGATACTCGGTGCAGAGAGGAGGCAGGCAGTGGTGGTATGCATCGCTTGTCGCGCGCACCTGGATGAGAGCCCGCACAAGTTCGGCTGCACCATGACGCGACGCATTGTTTCGGATGAGAAGTTGGCCGAGGTTCTCCTGAGGAGGTGGTTGGTATGAAGAAGCACATCGCATTGATACTGGCTGGCGCGCTGGTTGCCGGCACATTCACCACGGTAGGAGCGTGTGGCATCACCGAATGTCAGCCGTGTGGCGGGCTGACCTCGAAGCGTGAGTGCAACAAGACTCCTACTCCCACCGCTACCAAGACGGCAACCCCTACCGCAACGCCGAAGGTGACGCCCACGGCTACGCCCAGCGCAACGCCTACGGCTACCGCCACGCCGACGCCCACTGCAACGCCTGAGCCGCCACGTGGGGGCGGTGTGCCCTCACAGGAGGAGGAGACGCCACCGGGGGGAACGCCCACAGCGAGCCCTACGCCATCTCCCACGCCCTCTGTGGGGCTTGTGCCGCCCGTGAGTACCACAGCCCCGACGCCAGTACCGACGCCATTCATCCCGACGGCGCTTCCGAAGGCAGGGAATTGATCAACGCGCGATTGACACAGTCGGAGGTGGCTGCCATCATGGTGGCCATGGACACACTGAAATGCGTCTCTTGCGGACATAGGTGGGTGCCAAGGGTAGAGAAGCCGAGGAAGTGTCCTGCGTGCTTCTCGAAGAACTGGGATGGCAGAGGAGGTAAGTAAATGGCAGAGGAGTTTGGCGGGTACGACCCGAAGAAGGCCAAGAAGTACGACCGCTGGTGGACGCAGGTGGTTTCAGTTACTCCGGTGATGGCTGCCGCGTGGCTCACCACCAGCACCGGGAACCGGGGGCGACAGGCGGGGAAGGTTCTTGTAAACAAGGACCGAGTGGAGAAGTACTCCCGGATGATCCGTGAGGGTCGATGGGAAGTGAACAACGACGCAGTGACCTTCGATGACGCAGGGCACCTGCGCAACGGGCACAACCGACTGTCCGCAGTGGTGGACACGGGGATCACTATCCCCATGTTGGTTCTCACTGGCGTCGGGGCTGAGTCGTACTTCACGATGGACGGCGGCTGGAAGCGGTCACTAGCCCAGCACTTCGCGGAGCGCGGTGAGAAGTACGCCACCCACCTCGCCGCCCTTGTGAATCAGATGTTTATCATCGCGAGTGAGGGTGGGTTCGATAACCTCGACCGATTCTCCACGCACACGCATTTCCGCCCCGATGTGTTCCAGGCAATCATGTTTCTCGATGACAACCCCGAGCTGCGCGTGAGTGCGGAAATGGGCTCTAAGCACGGGCACCACCTGAAGTGTTCGCCACTGGCGATGGGCGCGTGCCACTTCATGTTCACCAAGATTGACGAGGAGGACGCGGACGCGTTCTTCAAGCGTCTCTACAGCGGGGTCGGGCTGGAGGATGACGACCCGATCAGGCTCGTGCGTGAGCGCCTGATCAAAGAAGGGCGACCGTGGCGCTCACTTGGGCTGAACATGGAAGCGCAGGCTGCTCTCACGATCAAGGCGTGGAACGCATTTCGGCGCGGAGACCGCATGAAGCAGATTCGCTGGGAACCATCAAAGGAGAAGTTCCCGCGCCCTGTATAGACACACAGGCAAGGACTCTGTAGAGTCCAGCACGGCGATGTGGTGGTAGCGCAACCCGACCGTAGGTAACACTTCGGTAGTCGCAGGTTCGATTCCTGCCATCGCCATCAATCTTCCCCGTCGTCCACTTCGGTGAACTGGCGGGGGTTATCGATCGATTCAGTGCGTAGCAGCTTAGGCTGGGGAGATAAGCTGCGAAGGCACTGTTGAGATGAGGAGGTGAGGGTTGTTCACTAACCTGGTGTTCCGTCGGCACAAACGAGGCACCGGGTAGCTACGTGGGCAACCTCCACTCCATCACCACATGACGCGCCCTAGGGGTTCATACGGGCCACTCGCGACGTTCCTACGCTCTCTCGTGGTGGACGAGCCGCAGCCAATTCCTGACGAACTCATCAATGGCGATCTCACAGGCGCGCAGTTCCGGGTGTGTACCACCGCGCGCCGGCACAAGATCCCACTCGTCACGCACATTCAGGGTGAAGCGCTGTACGTGGTGCGCCCGCGTACCAGGGAGGCGCGCCGAGACTGGCGGAAGCGCCAATCGATGAGCGTCTGGATTCCCACACTCCCAGAGCGCGCCCTGAGCCCCAATGGGGGCCAGAGGAGCCGCCGTAACCCGTGGCAGGTCGCTGAGAGCAAGCTGGAGTTGGGCAGCGCGACGCACCATGCGATCCTCGCCACCTACGCCCCATCCATCCCCCACCTCAATGCACCAGTCGCCATCACACTGACGATGTACGCCAAGCACCACACCCGTAACGGGGATGGGTACTACCGGAGTACGGACCCCGCGAACCTTGGCGGAGACATCGCCAAACCCATCGTGGACGCGCTGGTGCGCATGGACATCCTCGATGGGGACGATTACAAGGTTGTAGATGAGGTGCGCCTGAGAGTGCGCCACGTCGATAGTCTCGAGGAGGAGGGGATACGGCTTGCCGTCGAGGAGTTGTAGCCCTATTGCATGTGCTGGGTGGTAGGCGTAGATTACGCCGCGCAATGGGATGAGGAGGTTTGTGCGGTGAACTGTCCCCGAGGCCACGGCGCACTGCGATGGGATGGTGAGGACGCCGTCTGCATCGTTTGCGGGTACGTGCATTACACAGTCGAAGATCAAACCAAGCTGCGCTACCAGTTGTGGCTGGACGAGATACGCCGTGAGACAGGGCGACGGCTGCGCCCTGCGAAGCCACCAGGGGCGTAGGGCGCACCTGATTAGCCACCTCGGGAGGGCGGCATGAGTCTGATCGTTGCATTCGACGTAGATGACACCCTCATCGTGCCTGCGGCTGCGACTGGGCTAGACCGAGATGTGCCGAATTACGACACCATCGCGGTTTATCGGTGGTTTGAGTCGCAGGGGCACGTGATGGTGGTCTGGAGTGGGGGTGGAGCTGACTACGCGCGCCATTGGGCAGACGTGCTTGGCCTCAAGCCGACGTACTGCTTCGACAAGCATGACGCATACGTGCAGCCAGACATCGCATTTGATGACGCGGACCTCACACTGGGCAAGGTCAACGTGAAGGTGCGCAGAGTGAATAACAAGGTGGTGCGCTATCCCGATCGCGTGGCCGCGCGCCGCGTCCAGTCCTGATTAGCCATCTGAGAGGGGGTGTGCGGTGAACCCAGACGAAGATGGAAACCTTTGCCTCGCGCAGTTGTGGGATGACTTCGGTGGGTGGCTGGACGAGTGCGTGAGGAAGCGCGGGCACTCAGGTAATCACGCCGCTGAGCGTGAGGATGGCACGCACGTCTACTGGAGGAATGACGGCGTTGATGTCCTCACCGGAGAGCCCGCCGATGCCTAACCCCAACGAAGCCCGCGAGGAGGCGGGGCGCGCGTTCACTGATGAGTACACGCGTTGGGCTGCGCGTGGCATCGATGAGCCCATCGAGTTCGATTACGCTTGGGACGCACGCGGACGCTATGACGAGCAGCG